>JAQBZA010000292.1 GCA_027622795.1 Planctomycetota bacterium
CAGAAAGGAGTCAGAGCGGAGCGACAGCGCGGCCGCCTCGCCCGGGGCGTCGTCGGAGCCGGCGGCGGGGAGCGTGGTGGCGATCATCGCCCCATCGGGCTCCAGCAGGCTCAGCTCCACCAGTGCTGTCCGCTGCACCGAGGTCGCTGCCGTCGTGAAGGCAGCGGCGTCGATCGGGCCGTCGGTCGGAAGGAGCTTGGTGACCGCGGTGAGGGCGTCGGTAAGCCGCCGGAGCAGTGCCGCATCGGCCAGCCGGGCCAGCTCGACCGATGCCACCCAGAAGCAGCCCACCAGCACGACCGCGGCGAGTGCGCACAGCGCGGAAGTGAGTCGCCAGACAAACCGCGTGCGGGGCATGGATCGAAACCAGGGTGACCGATCACGCCCGGAATCGGTATCCCACGCCACGGACCGTTTCGATGTAGGAACCGAACGTGCCGAGTTTCTTACGCAGGCCGGCGACTTGCACGTCTACCGAGCGCTCCGTCACAGGATAATCCTCGCCCTTCACCGCGTCGACGATTTGCGTGCGGGAATAGGCCCAGCCGGGACGTTTGGCGAGAAAATGCAGCAGCGAAAACTCGGTATAGGTGAGGATCAGCGGCTGGCCGGCCAGCGTCACCTCATGGCGGCCGGGGTGGATCACGAGTTCGCCCACCGACACGGTGGCCTCGTGTTCCGCCTGGAGCTCAGCCTCCTTGCGCCGCAGCACGGCCTTGATCCGGGCGGCGAGCACCCGTGGGCTGAAAGGCTTGGTGACGTAGTCGTCGGCTCCCCGCTCCAGCCCCGCCACCATGTCGCTCTCCTCGCTCTTGGCGGTGAGCATGATGATCGGAATGTCGCGGGTCTTGGAGTCACCCTTGAGCCGGCGGCAGACCTCGAGGCCGTCGATCATCGGCAGCATCAGATCGAGCACGATCAGATCGGGGGGCTGTCGGCGGACGACTTTCAGCGCCTCATCGCCAGTGGCTACGCAGCTGACGCGGTAGCCCTCCTTGGTGAGGTTGTAGCGGACGAGTTCGAGGAGATCCTCTTCGTCATCCACCACGAGCACATGGTGGCCCGCAGCGTGGTCGATCGGTTTCGAACTGGTGACGGAATGCTTCACGCATCCTCCGGACAGCGGGAACGGTGGGGCAAATGTGGTTGTCATAGTGGTGAGTCTACCGCCTCCCTGCCAGCCGGAAACGAGTTAGATTTTCGTGAAGAGCCGCGCTCAAGATAGCAACAGCTCGACGTCTTCCGGCGTGAGGCTCGTGATCAGGCTTTCGTCGGCCTGCACGATCGATTCGGCGAGCTCCCGCTTGCGATCCTGGAGTGCGAGGATTTTTTCTTCGACGGTGTCGCGGGCGATGAGCCGGTAGGCGAACACCCGCCGCGTCTGGCCGATGCGGTGGGCCCGGTCGACGGCCTGCGCCTCGACGGCCGGGTTCCACCACGGGTCAAGAATGTAGATGTAGTCGGCTGCCGTCAGGTTGAGCCCCTGGCCGCCTGCCTTGAGGGAAATGAGGAAGAGCCGGCAGTCGGGGTCTTCCTGGAACCGCTGCACCCGGGCCTGCCGGTCGGTCGTCTTGCCGTCGAGGTATTCGTAGACCACGCTCCGCTGATCGAGATGGTGCCGCAGGATTGCCAGGAAGCTGGTGAACTGGCTGAAGATCAGCACCTTGTGGCCTTCGTCGAGCACCTCGCCAAGCTGCTCGAGGAGCGTCTCGAGCTTGGCCCCCGGCTCGTCGATCTGCTCCCGGTCGATGAGGCCGGGATGGCAGGCGGTCTGCCGCAGCCGCAGCAGCGCCTCGAGCACCGCGATCCGCGAACGGCCGATGCCCATCCGTCCGATCCGGCCGGTGAGCTCCTGGCGGTAGTGCTCACGAAGTTCGTCGTAGGCCTTCCGCTGCTTCTCGCCGAGTTCGCAGAAGATCGTCTGCTCGGTCTTTTCCGGCAGGTCGGAGAGCACCTGTGTCTTCGTGCGGCGGAGGAGATAGGGCCGCACCGCGCGGGCCACGAGCTCGGAGCCGTTGCCCCGGCCACCGGCGAGAAATTTCTTGAGGCGGGTGGCGCTGCCGAGCTGGCCGGGGTTGAGAAACTCAAAGATGCTCCACAGTTCGCCAATGTGATTCTCCACCGGGGTGCCTGTGACGGCCAGACGATGGCGGGCCTTCAGCAGCCGGCAGGCCTTGGCCGCCTGGCTGGCGGCGTTTTTGATCGACTGCGCTTCGTCGAGGATCACGTAGTCAAACTCGGTCTCCCGATGCTGCATGATGTCGCGGCGGAGCGTGCCGTAGGTGGTGAGCACGAGGTCGTGGTCGGTCAGCGCGGGAGCGGCGTCGGTCCGCGCGTTGCCGGTGAAGTTGAGCACCCGTAGCGTGGGGGCGAACTTTCGGGTCTCTTCGATCCAATTGAAGATCAGGCTCTTAGGCACGATGACCAGCGACGGCCGATGCGCGATCCCCGATTCCGCCATGATCCCCTGCCGTCGCACGAGCAGGGCGAGCACCTGGATCGTCTTGCCGAGGCCCATGTCGTCGGCGAGGCAGCCCCCCAGGCCCATCTGCTCGAGAAAGGCCAGCCAGCCGAGCCCCTCCCGCTGGTAATGTCGCAGCGTGCCCTCGAACTGTTCCGGCTCGTCGGCGGCATCGGGCCGCTCACCTCGGGCGAGTTCCTCCCGAATCTGCTCGAAGGCCTCGTCAACGCGGGCGGTGGGCTGGCTTGCGAGGAGGGCGTCAAGGAGGGCCACCTGAATCCGGCTGTAACGAAGCACGCCATCCTGTTTCTGCCCGAGGACCGCCATCGGTTCAAACTGGGCCGCGAAGTCATCGGGCAGGATGCCAACCGAGCCGTCGGAGAGCTGCACCGACCGTTCACCGCGAGCGAGGGCGGCCAGGAGTTCCGGCATCTCCGCCGAGACGCCACCAAAATCGACCGTGCCCGAGAGTTCGAACCAGTCGATGCCGCTGGTGACATTCCAGGCCACACTGCCGGCCGGGCGATATCGCTTTCCGGCCACCTCCACAGCCCAGCCGAGCGCCGCCAGTTGCGATACCGACGCATCGAGCCGCCCGCGGGGAATCTCCACATGGTGCATCACCGGTATGTCGGGATCATCCTGCCTGGCCGGCGTGGCGCCATACCGAGGCAGCATGGCGAGGGCTTCCTGTTCGGCGGCACGGTCGCGGCGGACGAGCACCCGCCGCGCGGCATCGGCCGCCCCGCCCGCCGGATCGTCGGCGGCGATCATCATGCCGCTGTAATCAAACCAGACGCTGCCGGCCAGCTGCACGCGGGCCACGGTGCGACGGCGACCACGGCGGGGCCGGCCATCGTCAAGCTCCTCGTCGGCCACGGTGGGCACATCGCCCAGCACCAGTTTGGGCCGCGGCGGCCCCGACTCGATCCGCCAGCCGGTCCAGCCAGGCAGCACGATTCTCGGCACATCGGCCAGAGAGGCGAGTTGCTCGATGAGCCCGTCGACCTGCCCGCCGGCAAGTTCGATGGGGCCGCGCCGTTCAAACTGATCCATCCAAGCCGTTGGCGAGGTCTGGGCGGCATCGGGCAGCGCCAGCCGTGCCAGCCGATCGGGAAACACGATTAGCCCCGACCGGAGGATCGCCCGCGGCTCCTTGAGGTCTTTTCGTTGGCTGCCCCGCACGAGCATTCCCCGGAGGGTCGCCTTGGCGGGGGTGCGTCGCCGTGCCGCATCGCCACCGACCGCATCATCCTCAAGGGCGGCCCGAAGGCTGCCATCGTCTTCGGGCTCGAGGACGAGCGCAAACTCCCACGGCCGACTCCCATCCCAGGTCAGAGGCTCGACCAACTCAGGCTGCCGTCGTGGCTCCGGCTGCACGACAAGCCGGCCGGTCTCGCAGAGCATCGCCAGATCGGTGGCAGCGGCCTGCGGGCTGATGGCGATCCGTGCGATCGCGCGTCGCTCGAGTGGGGCGGTCGAGCCGGTGTCGCCCACGGCGACGGTGCCCACGAGCCGGGCGATGAGCGACCGCTCCTGCGGGTCGAACTGATCGAGTTCGACATGCCCCGGTCCGATCACGATCGGCTTTGGCCGGCCCGTTGCCTGCCCTGTCACATCGAGCTGCATCCGCGACGGGACAACCACAGCGGCGTGGGCGTCGAGGGAGGCCGCAATATCGAGTACAAAGACAAGGGCGCCAGCTGGTCGCCGGGCATCGCCGATCTGAAGGCCCGCTGTCCGCACGGCCGGCTCGACAAGGCGACGGCGTTCGTCGAGTTCGGTGGCCCAGGCAGGCTGGCGGCCGGCACCACGCCGCACTGCGGGGCCAGCCGGTCGGGCGACGGCAGGCTGGGAGTGGATCGGTACTCGCGGCGGTTCCTCGGCCTCGTCATCCGCCACGGATTCGTCGACCTCTTCAAAATCGTCGGCTGGGATCACGTCGAGAGCGACAGGCGTGTGGTCCTGGAGCGAGGAGAAAAGCGACCGCCGATCAATCTCCATGAGCGTGGCGGCCAGCAGCGAGCAGGGGCGGCCCGCGCGGCCTGACTGTGTGGTGGAGCGGCTCTCGAGCGTCATGCCGCCGCGCCGGCCGGCGGCGAGTTCGAGAAACACTTCCTGCGTCTCGCCCGACTCTTGCTTGAAAATCGCTCGCACCTGTCCGACCCGCGGGCAGGAGAGACGGGTGGGCGTGATCTCACGGGCAGCTTTGATGTCGGCGGGTGC
>JAQBZA010000293.1 GCA_027622795.1 Planctomycetota bacterium
GGCCCGGTCACCGTCACGCATCCCGACATCGCCCGCTACTTCATGACGATCCCCGAGGCGTCGCAGCTCGTTCTCCAGGCGGCGGCGATGGGCCGCGGCGGTGAGGTGTTTGTGCTCGACATGGGGCAGCGGGTGCGGATCGTCGATCTGGCCCGTAGCCTGATCCGGCTGTCAGGGCTCGCGGCCGACGAGATCGAGATCGTCTACACCGGGCTCACGCCCGGCGAGCGACTCGTGGAGCAGCTTTATTTTTCCGACGAGCGGCCCTGTCGGACGGCCCACCCCAAGGTGTTTTCCGCGATTCATCGGCCGGTTGATGCCAGCGACACGGCGGCCCTGCTCGACAGCCTCTCGGCGATCGTCGACGAGCCGGCCGAGGTGGTCCGCAGCCGGCTCCGGGAGCTGGTGCCGGAATATCAGGCCGATGATCGCCTGCCGAAAGCGACGGTCTGCCGCCATGTCTGAACACGTGCCGCTGGCTTGGCGGGTTCCCGTGGCCGCTCCCCACATGCCGACTGTGGATGGCGTGCTCGACGATCTCGCGGCCATCCTTCGCAGCGGCCGGCTGACGAAGGGACCCTTTGTCGAGCGGCTCGAGGCGGCCGTGGCCGAGCGGCTCAGGGTGCGGCATGCAGTGGCCGTGAGCAGTTGCACGATCGGGCTGATGCTCGTCTACCGTGGGCTCGCAGGGCCGGCGCGTGGCCGGGCGGCAGTACGCGACGAGGTGGTGATGCCCAGCTTCACATTTTTCGCCGCGCCGGCAGCGGCTGTCTGGAATGGGCTGAAGCCGGTGTTTATCGACGTCGATCCGATCACGATGAACATTGAGCCGGAGGAAGTGGCCCGCAGCATCACGCCGCGGACGGTGGCGATCTGTGGCTGCCATACCTTCGGCAACCCCTGCGATGTCGCCGGCCTTGAACGGGTCGCCGATGCCCACGGCGTGCCGGTGGTGATCGATGCGGCCCACGCCTTCGGCTCGCGGGCGAATGGCCAGCCGGTGGGCGCCGGCAGCACGGCGCAGGTCTTCAGCCTCTCGCCCACGAAACTCCTCGTCGCCGGCGAGGGGGGCATCGTGGCCACCGACCATGACTGGCTGGCGGCCTGGGTCCGCGCCGGGCGGGAGTATGGGCACGACGGCTCGTACGATCCTCTCTTCGCCGGCCTCAACGGGCGGATGCCTGAACTCAGCGCCGCCCTCGCGGTGGCATCGCTTGAAACGCTCGACGCGGTGGCCGCCGCGCGGGCCGCCACCGCCGCGGCCTATCGGCAGCGACTCGCGCACCTGCCGGGCATCGGGTTCGTGGAGCCGGCGTGCGGCGCGGAGCCGAGCTACAAGGATTTCTCGATCACGCTCGATGCCACGCGGCTCGGAGCCACGCGTGATGCCGTTCGCCGGGGCCTCGCCGAGCATGGCATCGAGACCCGCTGCTACTTCGATCCGCCTTGCCATCGTCAGGTGGCCTTTCGCCAGTTTCATGATCCGCGGCGGCCACTGCCGATCACCGAGCGGCTTGCCCCACGCAGCCTTGCCCTGCCGATGGGGCCGCACGTCGACGACGGCGTGGTGGCGGAGGTGTGCGACGTGATTGCCGGAGTCGCGCAGGGCTGTCTGGCATGATCATGGCTGGGAGCATTGCCTGGTGCGCTGCCGCCTTTGTCATCGCCGCGGTGCTCACGCATCGCCTCGTCGGGTGGGCGTGGCAACGCGGCATGATCGATCGGCCACACCAGCGGCGGATCCACATGCGGGCCACGCCCCGCGGGGGTGGGCTGGCGATCATCGCGGTGGCCGGCATGGCAGCGTTGATTGCCGCGTGGCAGCTGCCTGCCCAGCCGGGTCGACTCGCCGCCGCCATGCTCCCTGCGGCCGCCGTGGCCCTCGTCGGCTGGTGCGACGATATAGCCCCGCGGCCGATGCTGGTGCGGCTCGCCGCGCAGGTGCTCGCCGCCGCGGTGGTCGTGGGGGTGGCCGGCCCGGTGTCGAGTGTCGAATGCGGCATGTGGGGCCGCTGCGATCTTGGCGGCATGGCAGCGGCGGCCTCGATTCTGTGGCTCGTGGGGCTGACCAATGTCTTCAATTTTCTGGATGGCAGCGACGGTCTGGCCGGCCTCGCCGGGGCCGTCGTGGCGGGCTGCCTGGCGGCAGCTGCCGATGGCGTCGGCGAGCCGGCTCTCGCGGCGCTGGCAGCGGCCGTAGCTGCCGCCTGCCTCGGCTTTCTCACCTGCAACTGGGAGCCGGCGCGGATCTTCATGGGCGATGTCGGCAGCACGGGCTGCGGATTCCTGCTGGCGGCGTTGCCATTGGCTGCCGCACCAGCCCACAGCCCCCGGCTCGTGCCAGTCGTCGCTGCCGCGGCAGCGCCGTTGATTCTCGATGCGGCGGTCACGCTGCTGGTTCGCCTCAGGCATCGCGAGAATATCTTCATGCCCCACCGTCAGCATCTCTATCAGCGACTCGTGCTGGCCGGATGGTCGCATCAGGCGGTGGCCGTGATCTACGGTGGCCTCGCAGCCGCCGGGGGTCTGATCGCCATCTCGTGGATGGGAGGCCCAAGGTGAAACCCGCCGGCTGGTATGCCCGCTGGCTGAAGCGGCCCGCCGACGTCGTGCTGGCGGCAGTGCTCCTGATCGTACTGGCCCCGTTGATGGCGGCGGTGGCCGCGGCCGTCTGGATCGTGTTGGGCTGGCCAGTGCTGTTTTTTGATCGCCGCGCCGGCCGCCACGGCCTCCCGCTCAGCGTGCCCAAGTTTCGTTCGATGACCAACGCCGTCGATGCAACCGGCAAGCCGCTCCCCGACGCCGACCGGCTGGGCCGGTTTGGCCGGCTGCTGCGGCGGCTGAGTCTCGACGAACTGCCCCAGCTGGTGAGTGTGATACGGGGCGATATGAGCCTGATCGGCCCCCGCCCGCTGCCCCTGCGGTACGTCGGCCGGTATTCCCCCCGGCAGGCCCGCCGCCTTGACGTTCGGCAGGGGATGAGTGGCCTCGCCCAGGTGCAGGGCCGCAACGCCCTCGCCTGGCCGGAGCGGCTGGAGCTCGACGTTCGCTATGTCGAAATGCTGGGGAAATGGTGGGCGGCCCTGCTCGACCTCTGGATTCTGGGGGCCACGCTGCGTCAAATCGTGGTACAGTCTTTTTCAGGACAGGGCATGGCGGCTCCCCTTCAGGCCACCATGCATGAGTTTGCGTCTGATTCCGATACCGTGATCGCCGCAGAGATCGACACCGCCATTCGAACAGTGCTTCGCGACACAGGCCGCGAGGCAGATGCTCTCGGTGCCGAATCACTCCTCGAGGCTGACATCGGGCTTGATTCGCTCGATCTCGCCCAGACGGTGGTGCTCCTGGAACGCACGCTCGGGATCGATCCCTTCCGCAACGCTCCGGCATTGCCCGCAGTGCGGACCATTGCCGATCTTCGTGCACTCTATTTCCAGTCGTCTCCTGATCGTCTTCCCCGCAAGGATGCCCCATGACCGCCGCCGCTGCTGCGCTCCTCCCCAACCTCGCCGATGCCCCGATCGAAGACCGGCTTTCCTTCGCCATCACAGAAGTGGCGAAGCAGTTTCCCGATCGCATCGCGATTGTCGCTGATGCCGGCAGCGACCAGCGCCGCTCGATCGACTATGCCACGCTGGCAACAATGGTGACGCGGCTGGAGGAGATGCTCGATGAGCGGCGACCGGTCGGCATCGTGGCGCGGGGAGCACGGGTCGAGTCGTTGATGGCCATCGTCGCTGCCTGCGGTCGGCAGCATGTGCCGGTGGCCTTTCTCGCCGACGATGCCCGCGACCTGGTCGGGGAGCTCCGCGACTGGGTGGCTGTCGATGACTCGCTCACACTCCCGCCGGCATCCGCGCTCGAGCATCGCAGTGAGTTCGAGCCGGTGCCCCCCAACGTGATCGTCGCCACATCGGGCACGAGTGGCCCGCCGCGGCTGGTCGACCACTCATGGGAGTCGCTTCTCGCCGCCGCTCGACTCGCCGAACAATGGCACGGCCTGGGTTGGCTGCTCGTCTACGACGCCACCCGCTGGGCTGGGATGCAGGTGTGGCTGCAGTCGGCGTTGACCGGCGGGCGGCTGGTGGTGCCGGCATCCCGAGCCCCTGACACCGTCCTCAAGGCGATTGTCGACGAAGGGGTTTCGATCCTGCCCGGCACCCCCACGCTGCTGCGGCGGCTCCTCTCCGCAGGCGATCCGAGCCTGTTGGCTGCGGCGAAGATCGATCGGATCACGCTGGGCGGCGAGGCTGCCGATGGGTCGCTGCTTGTGCAGATGCGGCAGGCGTTTCCGGCCGCCAAGATCTCCCACGTCTATGCCACCACCGAACTGGGCGAGGTGTTTCGCGTGACCGATGGCCGGCCCGGCTTCCCGGCTGCCTGGCTGGGGCGGGCGCTGCCGAGCGGCGGTCGGCTGTCGATGCGGCGGGATGGGGAACTGCTCGTGCAACTCTCGCGAGACTCAGCGGAGGTGGGCACGGGCGACTTGATCGAGCGGTCGGGCGATCGCTACGAGTTCACCGGTCGCCGTGGCGACGTGATTCTCGTCGGTGGCGTAAAGATCCTGCCAGCCCGGATCGAGGAGATCCTGCGGAGTGTGCCCGGTGTTGCCGAGGCCCGGGCCTATGGCCTGCCGAGCGCAATTACCGGCGAACTGGTGGCGGCGG
>JAQBZA010000294.1 GCA_027622795.1 Planctomycetota bacterium
CTACAACCCCACCAGGACATGATCCACGATCTGTTCAAGTGGCAGCGCTGCATCGATGACGATGGGATTTTCGGCTGCCGTGGGCTCCTCCAGCGCTTCAAGTTGGCTACGCAACAGGCCGGCCGGCATGAAGTGGCCAGTCCGCTTGGCTAGCCGGGCGGCAATGAGCGGCTCGTTCGCCGTGAGATAGACAAGCCGAACGGTGGGTCGCTCACGCGTCAGCCTCTCGCGATAGGTACGCTTCAGTGCCGAGCAGGTAATCACGCCACTCGTCTGTGCCGCGCGTTGACGGTCGATCCACGCCGCGACCGCTTCCAGCCACGGCTCGCGATCGGCATCGCTCAGCGGTACACCCGCCGACATCTTGAGGATGTTGGCCGCTGGATGCAAAGCGTCTCCCTCTTGAAAGACCCAACCACATCGCGCGGCGACAGCCTCGGCAACAACCGTTTTTCCAACTCCAGAGACGCCCATGACCACGAGGATCTGCGCGGGTGCAACACGGTCAGGGCCTGCACTCTGGAGGAAACGTGTCATGCGGTTTTTTTGACGATGCGGTGAATGAACTCGAACTTTCAACGCCCTGCAGGAAGTTGGCGATCCCCGCAGCCGATGCTATATATAGAATATTCCCGCTGATCGACCTGAACCCTGAACTTCGGGTCCGCGTTTGAAGGCTGGCTTGCTTCCACAAACGGCCGCCAAACGGCGACGCGGGTGTTCCCCGGAGAGTCTTCTATGGGACACACCGCCTGCTGGACTATCCCCGCATCCATGGTGGCATTGATCCTCGCGGCAAATGAAACCCGCGCTGGCGAGCCTGCCCTTGATTTTAATCGCGATGTGCGGCCCATCCTGTCGGACCGCTGTTTCGCGTGCCACGGGCCAGACCACGAGGATCGCCAGGCGGGGCTGCGGCTGGACCAGCGGGACACCGCCATAACACAACTCGACAGTGGAGCGACCGCCGTCGTGCCCGGCGCCCCAGCCATGAGCGAACTGATTGCGCGGATCACGAGTCCCGATCCCGACGTGGTGATGCCACCCCCGCGAATCAACAAGCCGATCACACCGGAAGAAGCCGCGATTCTCACCAGGTGGATCGCCACGGGAGCCGAGTACCGAGGTCACTGGGCATTCGAACGGGTGGAGCGGCCCGCCGAGCCGGACGTGAAAGACACATCCTGGGCCAAGACATCGATCGATCACTTCATTCTGGCACGGCTGGAGCAGGAAGGGCTCGCGCCGAATCCTGAGGCGGACCGTGTCACACTCGCTCGCCGCCTCGCTCTCGACCTCACCGGTCTGCCTGCGGAGCCGGCCGCCATCGATGCGTTTCTGGCCGATCAATCGGCCGCTGCCTACGAACGCTATGTCGACACACTCCTGGCCAGCCCACACTTCGGTGAACGCATGGCGATCGAGTGGCTTGATGCGGCTCGCTACGCAGACAGTCATGGCTATCAAACTGATTCCAGTCGCTCCAACTGGCCGTGGCGCGACTGGCTCATCAAGGCCTACAACGACAATCTCCCGTTTGACCAGTTCACGATTCAGCAGCTTGCTGGCGACATGCTGGACCGTCCCAGCCGTGACGAGATCGTTGCGACCGGCTTCAATCGCAACCACCGAATCAATGGCGAGGGAGGCATCATCGCCGAAGAGTGGCGGGTCGAAACGATCATCGATCGGGTTGAGACGACCGGGCAGACATGGATGGGGTTGTCGGTTGGCTGCGCCCGCTGCCATGACCATAAGTACGACCCGATTTCACAGCCTGAGTTCTATTCCCTGTTTGCCATCTTCAATAACGTGCCTGAGACCGGGACGATCATGGGCTCGCAAAACCGCAGCGGCGGCAATTCCGATCCCCTTCATCTGATTCCTTCTCCAGAGCAGGAACGGGAACTGACCAGACTCAGTCAGGTCGTCGTCGATGCTGAGGCGGCGGTGAAGGCCGAGGAGGCGAACATCGGCGACCTCGTGAAACGCTGGGAGGAGGGCATCCAGCCCGCACTCACTGCGCCGGGCGAATCGTGGCAGTCGTTCGAGCCGCTGGAGTTGCGGAGTGCAGGCGGCGCGACCTTCCGCCGTAGCGAAGATGGCACCTGGTTTGTCGAAGGAAAACTTCCGCCACAGGATACGTATGAGTTTGAGACGCTCGTGCCCGCCGACAGGCTGGGGGGCCTGCGGATCGAGGCGTTTCCCGACGCGGCCCTTGCCGGCAATGGTGGCTTCGGTCGGTCTGGAAACGGCAACATTGTGGTGACGAAGATCGAGGCCGAGATTGAGCCGCCGGGTGACGCGAAAGTGATCCCGGTCGAACTGGTCCGGGCTGAGGCAAGTTACGAGCAGAATGGGTGGCCAGCATCGGGTGTCCTCGACCTCAAGGGGAAGAAGAAGGCGAGGGGTTGGGCAATCGATGGCAATGATCCGCAAAAACGGGTACCTCGTCAGATTGCAGTATTCCCAGCGAGGCCGGTGTCCCTCCCCGAAAACTCTCGCTTGCTCGTGCGGATTCGGCAGGAGGCCTTCGAGGGTCACATGATCGGTCGGTTTCGCCTGTCGTTCTCCGATGCAGAGCCGGCAACGCTCGGCGTCAACGGGTCGACTGTACCGCAGGCCGTTCGGAATGCCATGGCGGTAGAGCCGACAAAAAGATCCCCCGAGCAACGGCAGACCATCGAGACGTTCTACCGCGAGAAGGTCGACGGACCGATCAAGCAGGCCGCGGCCGCCCGCGACGCGGCGAAGAAAAGTGTCGAGTTATTCCGGAACTCGTTGCCCAGCGCGATGGTGATGAAGGAGGGTCCGATTCGTGATGCCTTCCTGCTGATCCGCGGCGAATATGACAAGCGGGGCGACAAGGTGGAGGCAGGGCTGCCGGCTTTTTTGCCGCCGCTTCCGGAGGGTACAAAGCCCGATCGCCTGTCGCTTGCCCGCTGGCTTGTTTCCCGCGAGCATCCACTGACGTCGCGGGTATGGGTCAATCGCACATGGGAACGATTCTTCGGGACGGGTCTCTGTAAGACCAGCGAGAATCTCGGTAGTCAGGCCGAGTATCCAAGCCACCCCGAACTGCTCGACTGGCTCGCGGCTGAATTCATGGAGAGCGGCTGGGACATGAAACGGTTCGTAAAGCTCCTCGTCACCAGCGCTGTCTACCGGCAAGACGCGACCGTGACACCGGAGAAACTCGACCGCGACCCAGCCAATCGATTGCTGACCCGTGCCCCGCGGATTCGGCTTCCGGGCGAAAGCGTCCGAGACGCTGCGCTGGCTGCCTCGGGGCTGCTCGTTCCCACGATCGGGGGGCCCAGCGTGCGGCCCTGGATGCCCGACGGCGTGTGGGACGAGACCAGTAAGTATGGTGACCTCCGCGGCTACAAGGCCGATACGGGTCCGGGCCGCTACCGCCGCACGATGTACACGATCTGGAAGCGAACGGCGGCGCCGCCCACGATGCTTCTCTTCGATGCGCCGAATCGTGAAACCTGCATTGTAAAGCGGTCGCGGACCAATACCCCTCTGCAGGCGCTTGCGCTTCTCAACGAAACGACGTTTGTTGAGGCCGCCCACGGCCTGGCCGCACGGATGCTTGCCGACGGGGGCACGACTCCCGCCGAGCGGATCGCGCACGGCTTCCGATTGGCGATCGGTCGCATGCCGACCGCTGCCGAAATCGCCACGCTCGTCATCGGCTTCGAGGATGACCTCGCCCGCTTTACGGCTGAACCCACGGCTGCCGAGAAGTATGTGGCCATCGGCATGGTCAAGAAGCCCAACGACGTCTCGGCGGCCAGCTTCGCTGCCTACTCGTTGGCAGCCAATGTGATTCTGAATCTTGATGAATTCGTCATGCGGGAGTAACACCAGTGCCACTCACTCACCTGCTTCATCGGCAAGACTCCCTCAACCGTCGCGTCTTTCTGGGCGGCGTCACGGGTGGGCTTGGCTATGCTGCCCTCGCCAGTCTCATGCGAGCGGATACCACCCAGGCGGCGACATCCGCTACGACGGCGCCCGCCTTTCCCAACTTTCCGCCCAAGGCGAAAAGGATCATCTATCTCTTCCAGTCGGGGGCTCCTTCGCAGATGGACCTCTTCGACCCGAAGCCTGAGATGGAGAAGCGGCGGGGCGAGAATCTCCCTGAGTCAATCCGGCAGGGCCAGCGGCTTACGACGATGACCAGCGGCCAGAAGAGTTTTCCGGTCGCGCCGTCGATGTTCACATTTGCCCAGCATGGTGAGAGCGGCATGTGGTTCAGTGAACTCGTCCCCAACATCGCCCGCCATGCCGATCGCTGGTGCATGATCCGCTCAATGTACACTGAGCAAATCAACCACGACCCGGCAATCACCTTTTTCCAGACGGGCCACCAGCTCGCCGGCCGGCCCAGCATTGGCTCGTGGGTGAGCTACGGGCTTGGCAGCGACAATGCCGACCTGCCGGCCTACATCGTGCTCACGAGCTTTGGCTCGGGCCGCAAAGACGATCAGCCGCTGTATGACCGGCTCTGGGGCGCGGGCTTCCTGCCGAACCAACATCAGGGCGTACGGTTTCGCAACACGGGCGATCCCGTGCTCTACCTCGCCGATCCGGCCGGCGTCGACCGCCAGATGCGGCGCGACACGCTCGATCGCATCGCGGCG
>JAQBZA010000295.1 GCA_027622795.1 Planctomycetota bacterium
CACGCCCTCCACGGCGCCCGCGGCGCCGCCGGCCCTGACGTTCCCGTCCATCCTGAGAGTCACTCGAATCGACGCGTTCTCGTGTTTGTCGACCTGCTTCACGCCCCGCTTCCGCCACGATCCCCTCCGCCCAGCCGGCGTCATCCGACAGATCACGTCGAACTTCGACGGTGCTGTCGCGAGGTGCCTCGCGTTCGAGGGGTGGCCGCTCATGCGTTGGCTCGTGCGCCGTCCGCGGTGGTGCATTCAACGCTCCGCGGCCCTCAATTCCCAGGTCAGAGGCCAGTCCGTCCCAATCGCCGCCCACGGCGGGCCGGGGACGCGACCGCGGCACCTGCTGCGGTGGGCGGGGTCGAGATGGCTCGGAAGCCTGCTGTGGCTTCGGGTCAGAGCCGGGAGTGGCACCCAGCGATTCTGCCAGGTCAGCCCAGGGATCCTTCTCGTTGGTCATGAAATGCTCTCAATGGGACTCCCATCAAGATACTGCAAGTTGGCGGCTTCGGGCAGCCCCGCTGTTTCCGCGGCCGGGATGGCCCATTCGGACCGTCCCTTCGGATCAGCGGCTGATCGTCCGGATCATGCTGCCATTGTCGGCGACGTCGAACAGGGGCCGATAGGGGCTGGCGAGACTCCGCCGTGACCGCCGAGCCGGGTAGTAGACAACATTGAGCGAGACATTCCACGCGGATGGGGCACTCGCCACGGTGACTCCTGGTACCAACTCACCAAAGTTCTCGGTGCGTCCCGGGATGAGATAGGTGAAGGTGCCCTCCAGAGCCCATGACTTCGACATCGGCGCCCGCATCGATGAGCCGATGATGCCAGCCTGAGAAGCAGTGCCACCGGCCCACACACGCCATTCATTCGCATCACCGAACTGGAGCCGGTAAAAGCCGGTGTAAAGGTTCTCCGTGCTCGCCTGCCCTGGTGTCCGCGTCACCGGGCCGAAGAGGCTCGATTGCTCGCCGACGTTGAAGGCGCCCCAGAAGCCCAATTCGTGATAGCCCCACACATAACTGGCTTCGGCACGAAGCTGTGAAACGTTGACGTTGTCAAAATAACTGTCGTGAAGGTAGTCATACACAGCTCCTCCCTGCAGGCCACGCCCCTCGAAGGCTCGCGTGAATAGGCCTGTGGTCACAAACACCTGGTCTCGGGCGTTGGTGCGGAACGTCCCAGCGGCGTTGCTGATCGTCGAACGCTGGAAGTTGGTCTGGACGCCGCGGGCACCGACCTGCCAGCCGATGCCAAAGGCGTTCCAGAGCGGCATTGACCAATTGAGATATTCGTTGGTCCCGAAATTGCCGTTGAGCCCCAGATTGCTTTCGCTTTGGAACGCGGTCACCCCGACGCTCGCCGTGAAGTCGCGGTACCACCGCCAGCCGTAGTAGGGCTTGCCGAAACGGCGCATCCAGCGGCAGATGCGGCCATCGCAGCAGTGCAGGGGGAGGGCTCCTCCTTCTTCGTCACAGGCATAGGGATCGTCATAGAAAGATTCCACATGCAACTCGGCCGGATACTGACCCATCCACATGGCTTCCCCGGGCATACCGTCCGAGGGTATTTCCATGCCACCATCGAATCCCATATCGGGGGAAGTTTCGATGACAATCGGCGCATCAACCACCTCGGCCCGTGGTGTCGGTAGGCCGTTCGATGAATCTGAAGCGGCCGGCTGTCGCGGAACCGTGGAATCGATCGCCGCAGCCTGTGGAGCTCGCGTCATAACCGACGGAATGCCGTCGACATTCATCGCGATTCGCTCGCTCGGTTGTCGTCGCGCGGTGTTTCCGCGAGCTGCCGTGGCGGAAACATTCGGGGAATAGCGAGGAGCAAGGCCGCCCCCCAGAGGAGCGATTGGGCGTGCGTCCGTCATGCCATAGCCCGTGTTTCGATCAAGAATCGGGCGCCCAGACTGACCCTGGGGCGTGCGCATCAGCCGCTCGGCGAAGGTCGGAGCAACTGTTGCCGCCTGCTGCCCCGCTGCACCACTGTCGGTGGTGAACCAATCGCCCATCTGCTGCATACCGCGCGCGAGTGAACCACGGAGCGGGGCATACGGAGCGGTTTCCGGGGTCCGGGGACGAATCGGGAGAGGGGTGGTGGCAGGTACGCGATCGGGCAGGCTGACCGAAGCCGGCGGTGGACTGCCAGCCGCTGCCGGTTCGGTCCAGGTCTGGGGCTCGGGGGTCGTGGCTACGACATCCGTGGTGGCCGCCTCGGGTGCTGTGGGCTGGGCCTCCTCGCCGCGGAGGGGCGCGTTCGCAAAGCGATGGGGCTTCCAGCGAAGATCGCTCTCGTCGTCAGCTCCCTCGACCTGGGCATCGGTGGCCGGCTGGGCAACGCTGATTCGGGTCGCGGCGATGAAGCCACAAAGGGCCAGCATCGCCACCTGAACCGTGATGCCGGAAAGCTTGATGCCGTGCGAAACGCTCATGTCTCTCTCCTTCCGCGAGGACCGTTCCGCCCACGTGGGCCGGCGCGGTCTATCCAATCGGAAGAGATATCGGCATCCGCACGACCAGAACTTCCGCCAAAATCGACGCGACCCGCAGGTCTTTCCTGGTTTGCGTAGGCTCGCTGGTTGGCGGACGCTCCGGCAATCTGCGTAGGGTAGGAGAAATACCCCCGAGGCCGGTATCAGCCAAGAGCCTGAGCGAGGTCGGCGATCAAGTCGTCGGCATCCTCGATGCCGCAGGCCATTCGCACCATGTTGTCTGTGATGCGAAAGGTCTCCCGTTCAGCAGGCGAATAGTTCCAATAACTCATCACCATCGGCTGCTCGATCAACGACTCGACGCCGCCGAGGCTCGGGCCGATCCGCGGGATCGTCACCGCATCGACCACAGCCGCCGTCTGCCGCCAGTCGGCATCCTTGATGAAGAAGGTGACGAGGCCACCGCAGCCCCGCATGGTACGGTTAGCAATCTCATGGAAAGGATGGCTCTCAAGGCCGGGATAGAGCACCCGCTCCACCCGCGGATGCCCTTCGAGGAACCGGGCAACGGCGAGGCCGTTGGCGTTGTGCCGCTCCATCCGCAGGGCCAGCGTCTTGAGGCCCCTCTCCAGCAGGTACGCATTGTGGGGTGAGTTGATGCCCCCCATGATGCCGCGGAGATGGCGGACTGGTTCGAGGAGTTCGCGGGAGCCGATCACGGCACCGGCCAGCAGGTCGTTGTGGCCGCCGAGATACTTGGTGGCCGAGTGGAGCACAAAATCGACTCCGGCCTCCAGCGGCTTGAGGTTGTAGGGCGTGCAGAGGGTGGCATCGATCAGGGTGAGCACGCCGTGGCGGCGGCCGATGTCGGCGAACCGCTCAATGTCGACCACGCTGAGATGCGGGTTGGTGGGGGATTCGCTGACCAGAAACTTCGTCCGTGGCGTGATGGCCTGCTCCATCGCGGCGTAGTCGCAGGTGGTGACCTCACGAAATCCCACGCCGAAGCGGGTCAGATGCTTTCGGCAGAACTCGCGGCTCCGATGGTAGCACTCATCGAAGAAGATGATCTCGTCGCCAGCATTGAGATGGGCCATCAGCAGGCCGACAAGGGCCCCCATGCCGCTAGCGAAAAGTGTCGCCTCCTCGCCGCCATCGAGGGCCGCCAGTTTGTCCTCGACCGTTCGTTCGTTGGGATTGCCGTAGCGGCCGTATTCCTCGCGGGGGTGCTTCTCCTCGATGAAGTCGACAATCGCTTGCGTGTTGGGAAAGGTGTAGGTCGATGCCGCGAAGATCGGATCGGTGATCGAGAAGCCCGGCTTTTGCCGTGCTTCGCCGGCATGAACCGCGGCGGTGGAGAGGCCGGCGGCGCCGGTGCGATTCGGATGAAGCATGCGAGTTTCCGCGGCAAGAAGGTGTTCCGCGAGTCTAGTCGGGGTCCGATGGCCCGACAAGGAATCACGTCTCTGGGCTCGGCCGCCGGATCGTGTAAAAGTGTGTCATGCGCTCCAACCGTCAGGATCAACACGACCCCTCCCAGACCCGTCGCCTCTGGCCCCCGCGTCGCGTGCTGATCACCCTGGCCTCGTTGGCGGCGGCCGTCGCGCTTGTGCAAGGCGGCCTGCTTGAGCCGATCGTGGGGCCGATCATCGACCAGGCGGTGCTGAACATCATCACGCTGATCCTCTGCTTCTCGGGGCTGATGTCACTTCTCGTTTGGTTTGTTCGTGAGAGCGGCCACCCGAAGCCGCTCAAGCAGATGGTGCTCGGTGGTCTGTTGGGCGGGGTGGTGGTGGCGGCCGGCACGTTGCGGATCGAGCGGGTGTCAGGAGATCTCGTGCCTGAGTTCAACTGGCGGTGGGCACCGGCCCGTGATCGGCTGCTCGAGCGGGCCGCGGGCACACAGGGCGATGCCTCGCCATGGGCTGCCACGGCGACTGACTTTCCACGGTTTCTCGGGCCGGCCGGCACCTGTGGCATCGATACTCCCCACCTCGATCCCGATTGGGTGGCCCGGCCTCCGCGGCTGGTCTGGAAGCGACCGATCGGAGCCGGCTGGAGCGGGTTTGCGACCTGCGGCGATCATGCCGTGACGCTCGAGCAGCGCGGTGACGAGGAGGTGATCTCGTGCTACGCGATTCCCACCGGGGAGCCCGAGTGGGCGGTGGCGGTGCCGGCGCGACATGAGACGATTC
>JAQBZA010000296.1 GCA_027622795.1 Planctomycetota bacterium
TCGGGCTGGGCAGCGAGACGGTGATGACCTTCGGCCAGATGAGCGAGATCGGCTTTATGCTGCTGATGCCGTTTTTTCTCGCCCGGTTTGGCGTCAAGACGATGCTCCTTGTCGGCATGGCGGCCTGGGTGGCTCGCTATGTGCTTTTTGCCTACGGGGCTGAGAGTACATGGATGCTGGTAACAGCCGTGGTGCTCCACGGCATCTGCTACGACTTTTTCTTCGTCACCGGGCAGCTCTACACCGATCACATCGCCCCGCGGCAGCTGCGGGCCAGCGCCCAGGGGCTGATCGCGCTGCTTACCTACGGGGCCGGCATGTATGTCGGCAACATCGCGTTTCCGGAAGTCGCGAAGGCATTTACGAAGGTGCCCGACGTGTTTCCCTGGCAGCCGTTCTGGGTCACGTTTGCCGGGATGGCGGCCGCGATCATGGTGGGGTTTGCAATCGCGTTTCGCGATCCGGTCCGTCTCGGTGCGGAGGAAAAGTAGGATCGGGCGTGGTTTGTCGGTACACTGCGCCGTATGCTGCTCTACCTCGATATGTGCTGTATCAAACGGCCATTTGATGACCAGTCGCAACCAAGAATTCGCCTCGAGTCGGAGGCAGTCTTGGGGCTTCTCGCCGCCGAGTCGGACTCACTGCGGTTCGTGAGATCCATGGCGCTCTGGCTGGAGAATGAGCAGAATCCTCTGCCAACACGAGCTGCACGCGTGCGCCGCTGGTTAGATGACCCACAGCCAATTCTTGAGACGGCGGCTGTTGTGTCTCGAGCAAGCGAATTGATGAAGCTGGGGTTGAAGAACTTTATGTGGCGAGTGCTGAGGCAGCTTCAGCCGATGCTTTTGCCGCCTGCGATGACCGTTTGATCGCAAAGGCTCGAAAGGCCGGCCCGTTGATCAACGTGCGAACAGTCGGTGTCGTGGAATTAGCTGGCGAGGTGTTGTCATGACCCATGTTCTCTTGGATCCCGCGGAACTAAGACATCGAGGGTTTGGTGCCCTCGTCGATGCCCTCGGCTGGGTGAATGCCGTGCGATTCGTGCAACAGTACGAGACGAGCCGACTCGACTACACGGCGGAACGAGACAGAATTCTGCCCGACTGGGATCGCGAGGAACTTGCTCGGAGGCTGGAGCGAGTTGGCAGCGAGTCGGCTTCGGGTTCAAGCAAGCCAACAAAATAGCGGATCCCAGCAAGAGGATGGGACGGTCAACCGTGCTGGCTTCGTCGGCGGGCGTGGTGGGCGATTACGGCTTGTTCGTCGGTGGGGATCACCCAGGCGGTGATGCGGCTCTCTGGCGTGCTGATGCGGGGGCCGTGGGTGGCGTTGGCTGCTTCGTCGAGGTCGAGCCCGAGCCAGGTGAGGCCGGCGGCGATGCGGTGGCGGATGGCCGCTGCATGCTCGCCAATGCCGGCCGTGAAGACGACCGCGTCGAGGCCGCCCAGGGCTGCCACGAGTGAGCCGATCTCGCGAACCGCGCGGTAGCAGAAGAGTTCGATCGCTTCCGCGGCCCGCGGCTCGTCGCTCGCCAGCAGCTGCCGCATGTCGCCGCTGATCCCCGAAACACCGAGCAGCCCCGACTGGCGGGAAAGGAGCGTGTCGATCTCGGCCACCGGCATTCCCCGCTGCGCGGCCAGATGGAGCACAACGCCGGGGTCGAGGCTGCCACACCGCGTCGCCATCACGAGGCCGTCGAGCGGCGTGAAGCCCATCGTGGTGGCGATGCTCCGCCCGTCGCGGATCGCGCACAGGCTCGCCCCCGCGCCCAAGTGGGCGATGATCGCCCGGGGCGGCAGGCTGCCGGTGACCGTGGGGAGGCGAGATGTCACCGATTCGTAGGAGAGCCCATGAAAGCCGTACCGTCGGATACCGGCGTCGTGTAGCGGCCGTGGGATTGCAAACCGCATCGCCTCTGGCGGGCAGGTGTGATGAAACGCCGTGTCGAAGCAGGCCACCTGCACCGCATCAGGGAGCTGCCCGATTGCGGTGCGGAGCGCGGCGACGCCCTGGGGCTGATGGAGGGGGGCGAGAGGAATGAGCGAGTCGAGCGTGGCGAGCACGGAGGGCGTGACGACCGTCGGGGCGGTGAAATGGATGCCGCCATGCACGATCCGATGGCCGACGGCGGTGATGCCCGCCGAATCGGTTGCCGCGAGCAGCCGACAAAAAAGGAGATCGAGGGCCGCCTGCCAGGAGCAGGGGCCGGCGACCTGCTCGGTACGCTCGTCGCCGTCGCGAGGCCGGATGACGAGCCCCGCGGCATCGTCGCGGATGTCGACATGGGCCGTGAGGCTCGGGCCGGCGTCGTCGTAGACCGCGGCCTTGATGCTGCTCGAGCCCGCGTTGATCACGAGCGTCGTGGCTGGAAGCGAATCGTTCATGACGCGGCTGCCGCGCGGGCATGGGCGAGGTGCACGGCCACGGCGCAGGAGAGCACCCGCGAGGCGAGTGAGTCGGCCCGGCTGGACAGGATGATCGGCACCCGGGCTCCGAGCACCACGCCGCCCGCCTCCGCACCGGCAAAATACTCGAGCTGCTTAGCGAGAATGTTGCCGCTCTCGAGATCGGGGGCGACAAGGATGTCGGCCCGGCCGGCCACGGGCGACTCGATCCCCTTGGTGCGGGCGGCCGCGAGCGACACGGCGTTGTCAAAGGCAAGCGGGCCGTCGAGCACGCCCCCCGTGATCTGCCGGCGGTCGGCCATCTTGCACAGCGCCGCGGCGTCGATCGTAGAGCGGAGCTTCGAGGTCACCGTCTCGACGGCCGAGAGAATCGCCACCTTCGGCTCGGTGATGCCCAAGGCCCGTGCCAGGTCGATTGCGTTTTGCACGATGTCGACCTTCTCTTCGAGGCTCGGGTCGATATTGACGGCGCCATCGGTGACCAGGAGCGGCCGGTCGTAGGCGGGCACCAGCATCACGAAGACATGGCTGATCCGCCGCGCCGTTCGCAGGCCGGTATCCCGCTTCACCACCTCGGCCATCAGTTCGTCGGTGTGGAGGCTGCCCTTCATGAGGGCCTCCGCTTCGGCGCGGCGGACGAGGTCGACGGCCAATGCCGCTGCCGCATGGCTGTGGGCCGCGGGCTCGATCCGCTGGCCGGCGAGACTCACGCCCGCCTCGGCTGCCGCCGCCTCGATTTTGGGTGGCGGGCCGACGAGGATCGGCTCGATCAGGCCGCGGTCGCGGGCGGCGGCAACCGCAGCGAGCGACGATGCATCGCAGGGGTGAACGACCGCGGTCACCAGCGGCGGCAACGCGGCCGCCCGGGCGACGAGGTCAAGCGGCTGCGGGGAGGCACTGTCCGTCATGATTCGCATTATCCCCATGCGTCATGAGCCGACAATGAGCGAATCGCTGCGGCGGCTCAAGGAGTTGCGGCGGCGGCGTCGCGCCTGACCAGGTCGAGCGCCTGCTGCACATGGCCGGCGGCGGTAAATGATGAGTTGAACACCAGCCGCACGATGCCCGCCCGATCGATCACGTAGGTGACGCGGCCCGGCAGGAAGCCGAGCAGCTTCGGTACGCCGAAGAGCGTGCGCAACTGGCCATCGCGGTCGCTCACGATCGGGAAGGGGAGCTTGTGCTTGCGGGCGAAGGCAGCGTGGCTGGCCGGCGTGTCGGCGCTCACGCCCACCACCTCCGCGCCCGCCGCCACAAACTGCTCGTAGGCGTCGCGAAAGCCGCAGGCTTCCTGCGTGCACAGCGGCGTGTCGTCTTTCGGATAAAAGAAGATCACGATCGCCTTCTGGCCGAGGTGCTCGGCCATGTCAAATATGCCGCCATCCCCAAGCGGGGCCTGGAAAAGCGGAGCCTTGTCACCGACAGCGAGGATAGCCACTGAGTCGTCTCCACGGGATCGCGACCAGAATCCTACCGCCGCCACCAGCCCGAGCAGGGCCATCGGGATGACCAGCCGCAGGCGACGAGGGGGGAGGGGAGATTCAAGCATGAGTTTCAACCTGCTCGTAGTGTAGGCCGGTGGCGGTCGGCTGTCTGGAAGGGGCCGTTTTGCCGTACCGGCAGGCCAGCGGCCCTGCTACAAACCCCGCGGCGATTGTGAGGAACCGAGAGGAGTGAGACCTGTGGCCGAGCGACTGCAGCGTTTGCTGTCGATCATCGTGGCCACGCTGCTCGTCGGGCCGGCAGCGGTGGGCCAGGAGATGCTGCCGCCGATCGGTGCAGCGCAGAGCCCACTGCCGCGTGAGCCGGAGCGACTGGCCCTCCTGCCGCCGATCGACTTCAACCTCGAGGAAGACACGTTTGCCAACGAGCCCGTGTCAGACCTCGACCCCGATGCGGCTACGCCCAAGCGGCGACGGGGCGGGCCGTTTGGATCGTCGGCGCCGGTCTCGCTGGGTGGATTCTGGGCGTTGCCGGTGCGGATCGACGGCCAAGACGACACGCTCTCGATCAACGCCCAGTATGCCCGCGTGGCGGCGCCGATCGGCATCCCGGAAGAGGGGCGGCCTCTGTGGCTGGCGATCGGTCGGTTTGGTCGGCTCGAGCTGGCTACCGACGCGATGCTCCCCGACAGCGGCCAACCGGTGCCTGATCAGCTGTGGCTGGTCGAGACGGGCGTCACCCACATCCGTCCGCAGGACGACGGCGGCACGCTCGGCGGCAC
>JAQBZA010000297.1 GCA_027622795.1 Planctomycetota bacterium
CGTGGCGACCGGCAACGTAATCGACGATGACTCGCCGCTGCCGGGTTACCCGCTTGCCCCGAGACTGAAGAAACTCCTCAAACCGCTCCTGCGGTGAGAGCGATGTTTCTACACTGCCCAGAGAAAACTCTGACGCTACAGCCATGACGAACTTCAGCCTCCTCGCAGATTATAGCCCGCAGGCTCGACGAGAGGGCCACCGACAAGAGCCGGGCTTCAGATGAAGCCCGGCTTTGGCTTACGATCAGCCGAGCCGATCGAGCAGGCGGTCGAGCGCCGCGTCGAGTTTTTCAGGCGTCTCGTAGCTGCCGTCGGCGATCGCGGCCTTGATGGCGGCGACCTTGTCCATCCGGATGTCGGAAGCACCCTCGGCGGCTCGAACCGCCTCGGTCGACAGCGTGACAGCGTCGTGCACCTCGCCGATCCCCTGCTGGCCAGCGGCCTGGGTCGTCTTGATGGCCTCCACGCCCTTGGCGGCAGGAATGGCCTGGGCACCCTGCGTCGAAAACACGCCGAAAATATTCATCTCGTTCTCCTTCCCCTGTCGTGAATCCGTTCACCCCCGAACGATCTGCTTACGCAGCGACCGGCCGATTGGTTCGTCTGGATTCCTTGGTGGTTCACTGCTCCGCAAGTCAGTCGCTCATCCGCCGACGGGTTTTCCGAAAGCAGGATGACTGGATGCTTGCCGTCTCCATTGTTGCCGCGCTTCCGGAAACCGGCGATGCCATCTTTACGGGCCAACCGCCGGTCGGTGCCGCCGGCCTCCGCCGTCGACCTGCGCCGCAATTTTTCTTCATCGGCAGTTCCGGCGAGGAACTTCAGCATTTTTTTTCCGTGCCGATTTTCGGCGTCCTGATGGCCCGTGGCTTGCCTGCCTTGCCCAGCCTGGCAGGGCCGGCTCGCCGCCTCATGCAGCTGCCTACATGGCAAACTCCCGCTTCCGGCGGCCGAGCTGGTTTTGGAGCCGCTCCACGATTGCCGAATGCATCTGGCTGACACGGCTCTCCGAAAGGTCGAGGGTTGCCCCGATTTCCTTCATCGTGAGTTCCTCGTAGTAGTAGAGGATGATGATCAGCCGCTCGTTGCGATTGAGCCCCTTGGTGACCAGCCGCATCAGATCGTGCTTCTGGATCCGCCGCGTGGGGTCTTCCCCCTTCTTGTCTTCCAGGATGTCGATTTCCTGAACTTCCTTGGAACTGTCCGTCTCACACCACTTCTTGTTGAGGCTCACGAGGCCGACCGCATTGGCCTCTACCCGCAGTTTCTCGAACTCCTCTTGGGAGAGCCCCATGTAGTCGGCAACCTCCGCGTCGGCCGGGGCCCGTCCCAACCGCGCCTCGAGGGTCTTGAGCGCCTCGTTGAGCTTGCTGGCCTTGCTGCGAACGAGCCGGGGCACCCAGTCCATGGTCCGCAACTCGTCGAGCATCGCTCCCCGGATTCGGGGCACACAGTATGTCTCAAACTTCACGCCCCGCGACATGTCGAAGGCATCGATGGCATCCATCAGGCCGAAGGTGCCGGCCGACGTGAGATCGTCGAGTTCAACGCCGTCGGGCAGTCGCGACCAAATGCGTTCGCCATTGTACCGCACCAGCGGGAGATAGATCTCGATCAGCTTGTTTCGGAGCGTCTCGTTCGACTGGTCTTTCTTGAAGGTCTTCCAGAGGTCATGAATTTCCTCGGGCGTCATCTGGGTCGATTGATAGGCCACGTCGTCACTCCTTCGAATGGTGTCCAATCCGTACTTCCTCGGCGGATCGGCGGTCGGTCCTTGAATGGTTTTCCAGGCGCTCCTGCGGCTTGCCTGATTTGCCCACATGGGTGGGCTGAGGCTGAGTTAGGCAGCCCGCGATACCTCCTCGTCCGGGATCGTCGTGAACAGTTCCACGCGGGGCTCGTCGACAATCTCTTCCTCGGCCAGCACCTGAAGGTCTGGCAGGTGGCGGGCCAGCGCCGTGCGAACCTGGCTCCGGGCCGAGCCGGGCACGATCAGCACTGGCGGTGCGGCTCGCTCGAGGCCGGGGCGGGCGGCCCGGCGGAGGCGGGCCACCAACTGTGGTGACGGTCGCGCGGTGCCCTGGGACAAGGCCGCCACCGTCGCCGGCTCAAGACGGATCACGGCCAGTCGCCCTTCGCTATCGCGAGCCCGGCGGCAGATCGTGCGGGCGATGTGGCGGCGGACGATCTCGGCGAGGGCCTCCGGCTCCCGGGCCTCCTCGGCATGGTCGGCCATGATCTCCAACAGCTCTGCCAGCGGCCGGATTGGCACGCTTTCCCGCAGCAAGACCTGGAGCGTGCGATGGATGCGGGCCACGGTGAGCACGCCGGTCACGATCTGGTCGACGACGGCCGGCTGCGTGGCACGGAGCGATTCGATCAGCCGGGCCACGGCATCCCGGGTGAGGAGCCGATCGGCAGCGGCGCGGGTGGCAGCCTCGACCCCACGGCTGATCAGGGCCGTCTCGTCATACACGTCGGCCGCGTGGCGACGGGCCGTTTCGGCCTGGGCCTGGCCAACCCAGTGGCCGCGACGCCGCGAGAGCGGGTCAGTGGCTTCCTCGCCGTCGAGTTCCAGATCGCTGTCGGGAGCAGGCACAACCAGCCATTTTGCCACCGGCAGCTCCATGTCCTGAGCTACATCACCGGCGATAGTGATGCGGACACCACGGTCGGGCAGCGCAGCGTTGTCGCGAAACTGAATCGCCGGCACGAGGAGGCCGAGGTCGCCAGCCACCCGATTGCGAAGCTCCGTCCCGGCGGAGAGAAGCGGCGGTGTGGCAGGAGGCTCATCGGCAATCAGCCGCACGAGCCCCCGGCCCAGCTCGACCACGATCCGCTCGTCGGCCAGCACCGCGTCGGCAAGTGCCGGTGCGGACGATCCCGACGACGACAGCGAAGAAGCGGCCGCGGCCGCGGTTTGCGCTGCGGCTCGTCGGCCCCGCCGGTGCACGAGCCAGGCGGCGACGAGCGTGAGGATTGCCATCGCGGCCAGTGGGGCCGGCGGCAGATCGGTGAAACTGAGCAGCCCAAGGAAGACGGCAGTGATCGCCAGCACATGAGGACGGGCGGCAAACTGGCGGCCAAACTCGCGCGATAGGTCGACTGCATGGCTCGACCGCGAGATCAGCAGGCCCATCGCCACGGACACCAGGAGCGACGGCATGGCACTGGCGAGCCCGTCGCCGATCGTCAGCCGGGAAAACACGCTCGCCGCCTTCGGAATCGGCATGCCGTGCTGGGCCACCCCGACGACGAGTCCGCCGACAAGGTTGACGAGCGTGATGATCACGCTGGCCACGGCCTCACCGCGGACAAATCGGCTCGCCCCATCCATGCTGGCAAAGAAATCCGCCTGCCTCTGAAGGTCGGTCCGCATTTCGCGGGCCTGCTCGCGAGTGATCGTGCCCGCCTGCACCTCGGTGTCGATCGCCATCTGTCGCCCCGGCAGGCCATCGAGTGCAAACCGCGCCGCCACCTCGCTGGTGCGTGTTGAGCCGGCGGTAATGACGACAAACTGGATGACGGCGATGATCGCAAAGATCACTGCACCCACGACGATATCGTTGGCAGCCACAAACTCACCGAATGCCTGCACCACGCCCCCCGCAGCGGCACCGCCATCGATCGCGGCCCGCGTCAGAATCAGCCGCGTTGTGGCGATGTTGAGGACGAGCCGCACCAAGGTGGCCCCCAGCAGAAACGTGGGAAAGATGCTCATCTCGAGCGGCGTGCGGGCGGCTAGGGCGCCGAGCAGGGCCAGCACGGCGAGCGTCAGATTGGCAGCCAGCATTACATCGACCACGGCCGCCGGCACCGGCGCCATCACCACCAGCACGGCCAGCAAGATGGCCACCGGGATGAGATAGTCGAGCAGCTGGGCCGACAGTCCGCGTGGAACCGCAACAGAGCTGCCGGCTGACTGCGCCATGATCGAAGGCATAGAACTCGCGAAATGCAAAAAATGACGACGGACCCAACGCCAGGGCTGATGGCGGCGGGAGCGACCGGGGTGGGACGGTAGCGAAGCGACAGGCCACCGTCCAGATCGCTGGAACGGTGCTACAATGCCGCCATTTACGACTTTCCCTGCACGGCGACCGATGCACTTCGCCCGCTTTGGCCTCAAATTCGACTATCCCGACAGTTGGTCGGTCGCCCCCGATACCGACGATGTCGACACCCCGGCCGTCACCGCTCAGGCCCCCGACGGCGGCTTCTGGTCGGTGAGCGTCCATCCGGCCGGTGCAGATCCTGCACGCCTTGCGCAGGCCGTCTCCCGCCAGATGCAGGAAGAATACCGCGACCTCGACACGGAGGCGGCAAGCGATGACGTGGCCGGTCTCCTGCTCAGTGGCTTCGATTTCAATTTCTACTGCCTCGATCTCACCAACACCGCCCAGGTGCGGGCCCTGGCGACTCCGACGGCGACCTACGTCCTCTTCTGTCAGGCTGAAGACCGAGAGTGGGATCGCATCAGCCCGGTCTTCGCGGCGATGACCGCGACCTTTGTGCGGTCGCTGTCGTGAGCCTCGCGGCTCGGGGTTGCCCATACCACATCGCCGGACGATCGCGAAGGGCATCGTGCCCTCCGCTCTCTCGGATGCAGACGGCGCT
>JAQBZA010000298.1 GCA_027622795.1 Planctomycetota bacterium
GGCGTGATCGTGCAGCTCGGCGGCCAGACGCCGCTCAACCTCGCCCGGGCCCTCCATGCCGCCGGCCTGCCGATCATCGGCACGACCGTCGATACGATCGAGATGGCGGAAGACCGCGAGAAGTTTCGCGAACTGCTCGACCGCCTCGGCCTCAAGCAGCCGGCCAGCGGCATCGCCCGCACGCTCGAGCAGGCCCGGCGGGAGGTGGCCCGGATCGGGTTCCCGAGCCTCGTGCGGCCGAGCTTCGTGCTTGGCGGCCGGGCCATGGAGATCTGCTACGACACGGTGCAGTTCGAACGGTACGTGGCTGAGGCTTTCGCAGTCGCCCAGGGGCAGCCGGTCTTGATCGATCGGTTTCTCGAGGACGCGATCGAGGTCGATGTCGACTGCATCAGTGATGGTTGCGACGTGATCGTGGCTGGCGTGATGGAACACATCGAAGAGGCTGGGGTACATTCCGGCGACTCGGCCTGCTGCATCCCGCCGCACAGCCTCGCTGCCGAAGTGGTTGACGAGATCAAGGCTGCCGCCACTGGGATGGCAAAGAGCCTCGGCGTGATCGGTCTTATGAATGTGCAGTTTGCCGTCAAGAAGGAAGACGGCATCCCCACGCTCTATGTGATCGAGGTCAATCCGCGTGCCAGCCGCACGGTACCGTTCGTCGCCAAGGCGACCGGGCTACCGGTGGCGAAGGTGGCGGTGAAGGTGATGGCGGGGCTGAGTCTGGCTGAACGGGGCGTTGACGCCGCTCCGGTGCCGGCTCACCGGAGCGTGAAGGAGAGCGTGTTTCCGTTTGTGAAGTTTGCTGGCGTTGACATCGCCTTGGGGCCAGAGATGCGGAGCACGGGTGAGGTGATGGGAGTGGGCGAGCAGTTCAGCATTGCCTTTGCCAAGAGCCAGATCGCGGCTGGCATCCTCCTGCCCCGCGAGGGGCGGATCTTTTTGAGCGTTGCTAGCCCGCAGGCCAAAGAGGCGATGGTGGGCCTGGCGGGGCGGCTGGTGGCGCTCGGCTTCGAGTTGATCGCGACGGAAGGCACGGCCCGTGCCCTTGCCTCCGCCGGGATTCCTGTCGAGCCGATGCGGAAGCTCCAGGAAGGGCATCCCAACCTGCTCGACTATCTGATCGACGGCCGCGTGCACCTCATCTTCAATACGCCGCGGGGCAAGGGGGCGCGCACCGACGAGGGGCGGATTCGGGCGGCGAGCGTGCAGTATGGCGTGCCCTGCATCACGACGCTGCCGGCCGCCGAGGCCTGCGTGCGGGCAATGGAGGCGATGCGGACCGACCTCTTCTCCGTGCAGGCGATCCAGGATCGGTTTCCGGAGGCAGCGGTGGCACGGTAGCCTCGGGGCATGACGATCCCGGCTTCTTCAACATCTGATCATTCCCGCGTCGCCATTCTGGGCGCCGGCTTTGGTGGCCTCGGGATGGCGATCCGGCTGCTGGAGACCGGCTGCAGCGACTTCACGATCTTCGAGAAGGCCGGCGGTGTGGGGGGCACCTGGCGGGAAAACACCTACCCCGGCTGTGCCTGCGATATCGCCTCGCACCTCTACTCATTTTCCTATGAACAGAATTCGGGCTGGTCACGCACCTACGCTCCGCAGCCGGAGATCCTGCGATACCTGGAGCGGGTGGCTGCAAAGCATCGCCTGAGCGACCGCATCCGCTTCAACACCGAGATCGTACGGCTCGACTGGGACGACGCCCGACGACGATGGCAACTCACCACCGCCGACGGCCGCATGTTCACAGCCGACATCGTCGTAGCCGGCGTGGGCGGCCTGCATGTGCCGCGGATTCCGGAACTGCCAGGGCTCGAAACGTTTGCAGGCCCGGCCTTTCACTCGGCCCGCTGGCGGCACGATGTCGACCTCACCGGCAAACGTGTGGCCGTGATCGGCACCGGCGCCAGTGCGATCCAGATCATTCCCGCAATCGCCCCGCATGTGGCGCGGCTGCTCGTCTGCCAGCGGACACCCCCGTGGGTGCTGCCGCGGCACGACCGGCCGGTCTCCCGCTGGGCGCGGTGGGCCTTCGACCACGTTCCCGGCATGCAGCGGCTGTGGCGAACACTCCTTTATATGGAGTCTGAGACGATCGCGATCGGCTTCACGCTCTGGCCGTGGCTCCTAGGGCATTGGCAGCGGGAGTCGCTGGCGCTGCTGGCCCGGCACATCAAGGATCCCAATCTTCGCGCGGCCCTCACGCCGCAGTACACGATGGGCTGTAAGCGGGTGCTGCTCTCTGATGACTACTATCCAGCGCTGGCCCGCGACAACGTGGAGGTGACCAACGACAAGATCACCGCGATCCGCCCGCAGGGAATCGTGACGGCGGATGGCGTGGAGCGACCGGCGGACGTCCTCGTGCTCGCCACCGGATTTCGGACCTTCAATCCGGCCACTGAGATCGACATCCGCGGCAGGGGTGGCCGCCGACTCGCCGATGACTGGGCCGCAGGCCCGGAGGCCTACAACGGCCTCATGGTGGCGGGGTATCCGAACCTGTTCCTGCTGATGGGCCCCAACTCCGGCCTCGGCCACAACTCGATCGTGTTCATGCTCGAGGCCCAGGTGCGGTACGTGCTCTCCTGCCTCGACCTGCTGGAAGCCGACCGGCTGCCGGAGATCGACGTGCGGCCCGATGTGCAGCAGAAGTTTAATGCATGGATCCAGCGGCGATTTCTGCGGACGGTGTGGGGCTCCACTGCGGGCTCCGCCACGACCGCCTGGTCGTGGCGACGGCCCTGCACTACCTGGTATCGCGACCTGGCCGGCCGACTCTCGGCGCTGTGGCCCGGATTCTCGGCGTCATACTGGTGGCGTCTGCGGCGGGCCGACCTGCGCGACTTTAGCGATGCAACGCTCCAACCGTCCGCGACAGCTCACACCACTCCTCGCTAGGGAAGCCTGTGGAATTTCCTGCTGTTCACCCTGTGCCGCGGCCCTTGCCGGCGGCGACAATCGAGGAGCCACCGCGGCTCACGGCGCGCACACTCGAGGGCCTCGAGTGGCTGCTGGCCACGGAACTTGAGGCGATCGGGGCGAATGATCTGCGGATCGGCCGACGGACGATCGAGTTTTCAGCCGCTCCCGGCAGGGAACGGGAAACGCTCTACCGCGCCGTGCTCGAAAGCCGCACGGCGATTCGGGTGCTCGAGCCGCTTGGAAGGTTTCGGGTCGATTCGCCGGAGTCGCTCTACCGTGCGATCCAGGAGCTTGACTGGACTGAGCAGCTGAAGACATCGGACACATTTCGCGTCGACGCCGTCATTCACGACACGTTTCTCACCCACTCGCTCTACGCGGCGCAGGTCGTGAAGGATGCGGTGGTCGATCAGCTGCGGACGCCCAGCGGAAAGCGTCCGAGCGTGCAGTTGCGGGGGGCGACCCTGCGGCTGGCCCTTCATCTGGTCGGCGACGTGGTGACGATCTTCCGCGATGCCGCCGGGCGATCGCTGCATCAGCGGGGCTGGCGGATGGGTGATGTGGAGGCGCCGCTCTCCGAGGTGCTCGCCGCCGGCATTCTTGGCATCACTGGCTGGTGGCGACCGGGCCATCCAGACGGCGACTGGTCAGGCGAACCGCTGCTCGATCCCCTGTGCGGCTCGGGCACACTCGTGATCGAGGCGGCCACGATCGCAGCGGGTATGGCCCCGGGGCTGTGGCGGGCCCGGCGCAAGGGGCATGGCTTGTTTCGGTTTCGCGATTGCGACAAGGCGTTGGCCGCCCGGCTCGTGGCGGAACTCGAGGCCCGTGTTCAACCTCCGGTCGGCTCATTTTCCGCCAGCGACCTCGACCAGCAGGCCGTCGCTGCCGCGCGGGCCAATGCCGAGGCGGCCGGCGTCGCCACGCACGTGGTCATCGCGCAGCATCACTTCGAGGAAGTGCGGCCCAGCGGGGTGGCCGGCCTCGTCGTCACCAATCCCCCGTATGGCGAACGGCTGCCCTTGCCGCGGGCGGCGGCACTGTACCGCCGCATTGGTGACTGGCTCGTGCAGCAGTGTGGCGGCTGGCGGGCGGCGATCCTCGCCCCTGACACGCCCGCCACGAAACACCTCGGCCTCCGCACCACTCACCGCGTGCCAATTCACAACGGCCCGATCGCCTGCCGCCTTCTGGAGGTCGACATCCGGCCGCGACACGGCATCCCGCCACCGCCGGCAGCAGGCCAGGAGGAGGAGGCAGGCTTCCCTGCCGACGAGGCCAGAGACGTCGTGCCCGTCCACGGTCGGCAGCGTGCTCGGGCCACCGACGACCAGATTGGTGACTTTCGCCGGCGGCTGGCGAAGCGGTTCAAACACCTCTCCAAGTGGGCACGCCGCCAGGGGATCGAGGCCTTTCGCATCTACGATCGTGACATTCCCGAAGTGCCGCTGGTCATCGACTGGTATGCCGGCTGGCTCCATGCGGCCGAATACGAGCGGCCCCATGAACGCACCGAGATCGAGCACGAGGTGTGGCTCTCGCGGATGATCGAGGCTGCGGCGGCTGAGCTGGGCGTGCCGCCGAACCAGGCGTTTCTCAAGGCCCGCCGGCGGCAGCGGGCAGGGGGGCAGTATGAGAAGGTGGGCCGGCAGCAGACACTGCTGACGGTCCGCGAAGGGAG
>JAQBZA010000299.1 GCA_027622795.1 Planctomycetota bacterium
CGGCGGCCATGATTCTCGACCGTTTGTTCGGCTCCGGTTGTCGTTTTTCGGCCCCTTTTGGATAATCGTTGCAACGTTTTGCGGCGGTCCGGTTGTCGCCGCTTCCCTTTCACCGCACTTCAGGCACGAGGCATCTCCGTGGCAGCAGGCAAATTTCTTTTCACGAGCGAGTCGGTCAGCATGGGTCACCCAGACAAGCTCGCCGATCAGGTCTCCGACGGTGTACTCGACGCCTACCTTGCCCAGGATCCGCTCAGCCGCGTGGCCTGTGAGACGATGGTGACGACCGGTCTGGCCGTGGTGGCCGGTGAGATCACCTCGCGAGGCACCATCGACTACCAGCAGGTGGTTCGCGACGTGATCCGTGACGTCGGCTACACCGACGACGAGATGGGGATCGCCGCCGACACCTGCTCCGTGCTGGTGGCCGTCGGCAAGCAGTCGGGTGACATCGCCATGGGCGTCAACGACGATGCGAACTCCGGCAAGGACATCGGTGCCGGCGACCAGGGCCTGATGTTCGGCTACGCCTGTAACGATACGCCGGAACTGATGCCGCTGCCCATCGCGCTCTCCCACCGGATCCTCAACCGGCTCACCGAGGCCCGCAAAAAGGGTCAGGTCGACTGGCTACGGCCCGACTCGAAGAGCCAGGTGACGATCGAGTTTGACGGTCACCGACCCGTCCGCGTCGACACGGTCGTTGTCTCCACGCAGCACGCCCCCCATGTCAGCAACTCCGACATCCGCGACTTCGTGGTCGACCAGATCATCGCCAAGGAGCTGCCCGACGATCTCGACACCGGAAACATCACCTACCACATCAACCCCACCGGTCGGTTTGTGGTCGGCGGCCCCCACGGCGACTGCGGCCTCACCGGGCGAAAGATCATCGTCGATACCTACGGCGGCTGGGGCCGCCACGGCGGCGGTGCCTTCTCCGGCAAGGATCCGACGAAAGTCGATCGCAGCGCGGCCTACATGGCCCGCCATGTGGCCAAGAACATCGTCGCCTCGGGGCTGGCCGACCGCTGTGAAGTGCAGCTCGCCTATGCCATCGGCGTGAGCGAGCCGGTGAGCGTGAGGGTGGACACCGAGGGAACGGGTAAGGTGTCGGATGAGCGGCTCTGCGAATTGGTTCGTGAGTTTTTCCCGCTCACGCCTCGCGGCATCATCGAAGCGCTCGATCTGCGGCGGCCGATCTTCCGTCGCACGGCTGCCGGTGGCCACTTCGGCCGCGATGAGTTCACCTGGGAGAAGACCGAAAAGGCGAAGGAACTTGCCAAGGCGGCCACCGCCACCGTGGGAGCCACCTGATCGCAGACCTGCCAATCTTCCGCTTCGTCGCTGTGTCGCACGAACCACAATCACATGCCGGCCTCGACCACACTCCCGTCTGGGACAACGTGGCAATCGAGCGGCTGCTCATGGGGGCGGTGGGAAGCGGGGCCGGCGGGTTGGCGCTCGCCTGTGGCGGCATGCTCTTGGTGCGACGGCTCTCAGGCAGCGTAACCATGCCGCCGGGTGCTGCGGCTCTTGCCTGTGTTTGTGGTGTTGGTGGGCTGCTGGTGGCCATCGGTGACCTGGCCGCGCAGCACCGAGGCGGCCGTGGTTTGCTCGCAACCCGCATTGGCTTCGCGATGGCCGCTCTGGCGATCGCGGTACCGCTCCCCACTCCCTTCCCGGCGCTCCTCATGGCCCTCGTCACCGCTGCGTGTGCGGTCGCACTCCTCGTGCAGCCCTGGGCCAGCCATAGGCTCGGGCTGCCATTGGGCGGCAGCCGGCTTGGCTGGCGGACTGTCGAACCGCCTCGACCAACAGGCATCCCCGCAGACCTGACCAACCAGCCGCCTAGGGTACCGGATTCGCTGCCGGGGGCAGCCGACTGGCCCACCTCCGATCAGGGCCACTTTTCGCTTGAGCAACTCGCCGCCGATGAGCATCTTCTCCAGCACCAACAGCGGTTCACCCGGGCCGACGGCAGCGAATGCATCCGTGGCAAACTGTTTTTGGCCGTCCCCACGGGTGTGCGGGTCGCGTCGGGGCATGTCGGTTTTTGCCCACCCTTCGCGACCATTCCTATGATCGATGTGACAACTGCCTATGATGAGGTGGAAGCGATGGTTGCCGCGGCGGAAGTGCTGCCCTGGGGCGTACGGATCGAGTGCCGGCTTGACGAGCCAGCCGACGAATCGTTTGAAATTCCCATCGACATCGTCGCCACCTTGCCACCTCCTTCCCCACAGCCCGCGACCGCCGAGTCGTGATCCATTCCCTGATGGCCCGCTGGCCCGAACATCTCTGGACGACGATCTTCACGTACGGCGTGATCTTCGTCGGCTTTCCGCTGCTCTGTTTTCTGTTCTGGGCATGGGTACGGGGATGATGCGTCAGCTGCTTCCCCCCGACCTTCCGGCTAATCTGGCCGGACACCTCACTGCCGTTGGACAAGAGCCTGTGTGCGCGAACTGGGCCGAACTTGACCCCGCCCATCGTTCAGCGTTCGTAGCTCAGCTGCAATCACTTGACTGGCCACTGATCGGTGCCATGCGACAGCGGGTGCTTGCCGTGCGGAAGCACAGCGAGGCAGACAGGCCTACCCAATTCAGCCTCGAGCAGGCTAGCACGCCTCCCTGCCTCCGGCTGCGGGACGGGGGCAATCCGATTCCACCCGCGGTCGCGGCGGCCCGCGGCACCGCGGCCCTGGCGGCCGGCCGCGTGGGAGCGATTCTGGTCGCGGGCGGTCAGGGCTCGCGGCTTGGCTTCGACGGCCCCAAGGGCCTCTACGAGATCGGGCCGATCTCCGGGGCCAACCTGTTTGAAATTCTGTGTGGCAAGCTGGTGGCCGTGTCGCGGCGGCATGGCGCCGCGGTGCCGCTGGCAATCATGACGAGTTCGGCCACCGACGCAGCCACCCGCGAGTTTCTGGCCCGACGCAACCGCTTCGGGATCCCAGAAGATCGCCTGCTCTTCTTCCGACAGCACGACCTCCCCGCGCTCAACGACACGACGGGCATCATGCTCCGCGATGCGCCAGGGCATATCGCCATGGCCCCCGATGGCCATGGCGGCATGCTCGGCAGCCTCGCCGAGGCTGGGGGCCTCGAGTGGTTTGCCCGTCAAGGGGTCGATCACATCATCTCGTTTCAGATCGACAATCCCCTGGCCATGCCGCTCGATGCCGAGTTCCTCGGGTATCACTTGCTCACCGACTCCGAGTTCACACCCCAGGTGGTGCCCAAGACTGATCCGGCCGAACGGGTCGGCGTAGTCGTGACGAGCGACGGCACCACCCGCATCATCGAATACAGTGACCTGCCGGCGGAGCTGGCTGCGGCGCGGCTGCCGGACGGCCGTCTGAAATTCCATGCCGGAAGCATTGCCGTGCATGCCTTCACCCGCGGCTTTCTGGAACGCACCGCCGGCCAGGCCGATGCCCTGCCGCTCCACATGGCCCACAAGGCCGTCCCGTTCATCGATGGCTCGGGGCAAGCCGTCACGCCAACCGCTCCGAATGCCTACAAGTTTGAGCGGTTCCTCTTCGATCTCATGCCATTGGCCCGCACCGTGACGCTCGTCGAGGTCGATCCGGCAGAGGGGTTCGCCCCACTGAAAAACGCCCCCGGGGCTGCCGCCGACACCGCCGATCATGTAAGGGCTGCCATGGTGGCCCATGCCCGGCGGATGCTCGGGCGGGCGGGGGTGATGGTGGCCGATGAGATTCCGGTCGAACTGGCGGCCGACCGGATCATTGATGCCGACGACATCGCCACCTGCCTCCCCCCGGGAAGCACGATCACCGAGCCACAGGTCATCGGCACATAATCTTTTCCACGAAAGCTCCCTGCCTCCCGAGGACTGTTCCATGCTTCATGCGATTGTGATGGCCGGTGGATCCGGCACACGCTTCTGGCCTGCCAGCCGCGCCGCCCTCCCCAAGCAGCTCCTCCCCCTCGCCGGCACCACGACGCTGCTGGAAGACACAATCCACCGGCTCGAGGGGCTCGTGCCGGGCGACCGCATCATGGTGGTCACGGCGGCGCGGCTCCTCGATGCCGTCCGTCGCCAACTCCCGCAGGTGCCCGCGGCCGGCCTCGTCGGCGAACCGTGCAAGCGTGACACCGCCCCCTGCATCGGCCTGGCGGCCCTGCTCGTCTCCCGCACCGATCCCGACGCCACGATGGCCGTGATGCCGTCGGATCATGTGATTCGCCCGGCTGAGCAGTTCCGCGCGGCGATCGAGCTGGCGGCCGAGATGGTCGCCGCCGCACCGGGGCGGCTGGTGACGTTTGGCATTCAGCCCAGCTATCCAGCCGAGAGTTTCGGCTACATTCAGGCCGGCGAGCCGCTGCCGCTTCCTGCCGGGACCAAGCCGATCGCGGCCGTGCATCGCGTCGCCAGCTTCAAGGAGAAGCCGGCGGCGAGCGTGGCCCGGGAATACCTCGCAGCTGGTGGCTACCTGTGGAACGCGGGCATCTTTGTCTGGAAGGCCCGCACGATCCTCGATGCGCTCGCCGCCCACCAGCCAGAGTGTCTGGCCCGGCTCGAGGCGATCGCGGCCGCCTGGGACACCCCCGACCGCGATGTCGTCTTCGCCCGG
>JAQBZA010000300.1 GCA_027622795.1 Planctomycetota bacterium
GCTGCCCGTGCCGGGGCGAAGCCCGGTCCGGTGAGCAAGGCTGAGGCACCACCGTGGCCCGCCAAGCCGAAGCCCGCGGCGGCAAAGGAAGCGGCCCCACCCAAGGTGGTGCCGCCGATGCCTGCCCGTCCCAAGCCTGCCGCCAAGCCCGCTGTCGAGGAGCGTCGCTCGTTTTTGTCGTACGCCATGGGTTCGTTTATGGCCGTCGGGTTTACGGCCCTTTCGGTCACAGGCGGGCTGTTTTCGCTCGGGCTGGCCCGGTTCCTGTTTCCGAATGTGCTTGCCGAGCCGCCAAGTCGCTTCAAGGTTGGCTTCAAAGACGGCTTTCCTTCCGGCAAGGTGGAGACCAAGTTTGTCGCCCAATACGGTGTCTGGGTGGTGAACGGTGACTTTCAGGGTGAGCAGCAGATCTACGCCCTGAAGACGGTCTGCACGCACCTCGGGTGCACGCCCAACTGGCTCGAGGCCGAGCAGAAGTTCAAGTGCCCCTGTCACGGCAGTGGCTTCTACAAAGACGGCATCAACTTCGAGGGGCCTGCTCCCCGGCCGCTCGAGCGATATGCCATTCGGATTGCTGACGACGGTCAGCTCGAGGTCGACAAGAGCCGGGCCTTCCAGGAAGAGCTCGGCCAGTGGGCCGATCCGGCATCGTTTGTATCCGCCTGACCCCCGCATTCCCCGGTTGACGTTCCATGGCCATCGGCGAAACCATCCGCAACTCCCAGATCTGGAAGAGCATCTTCCGCCATCCGATGCCGCTCGACAGGCGGAATCGAATCGTGGTGATGCTCACCAACTTTTTTCTTCACCTCCATCCAGTGTCGATCAAAAAGCAGGGCATCGCCCTCTCCTTCACCTGGTGCATGGGCGGTGTCACGTTCTTCCTGTTTCTGGTGGAAACAGTCACCGGCGTGCTGCTCATGTTTTATTACCGGCCGACGCTGGAGTGGGCCTACAACGACATCCTCGCCCTCCGCGACGTCACCAGCCTCGGCATCCTGCGGGAGCTTCACCGCTGGGGTGCGCATGCCATGGTGATCACCACCTGGCTCCACATGTATCGCGTGTTTCTCACCGGCAGTTACAAGCCGCCCCGCGAGTTCAACTGGGTCGTGGGGGTGATTCTGCTTCTGCTTACCCTGCTGCTGTCATTCACCGGCTATCTCCTGCCGTGGGATCAGCTGGCGATCTGGGCGATCACGGTCGGCTCCAACATGGCCCGCGCCACGCCGATCCTTGGCTATGAGGGCCCCGGCCAGCAGCTGCTCACGATCGGTGGCATCGACATGATCACCGACGGCTCGGATGCCCGGTTCGGCCTGCTCGGCGCCCGGTTTGTCGGCGAGGAAACGCTCAACCGGTTTTATGTGTTGCATTGCATCGCGATCCCGCTGGCCGTCGCCTTGCTACTGGCCATTCACTTCTGGCGTGTGAGAAAGGACGGCGGCATCAGCGGCCCGCTGTGAGTCGACCACCATGCATTCAAGCGGCTTTTTTCTGAAAGACGTTGCCGGGTTTCTGGGCGGCTACTACGCCTTCATCGCCATCATGAATGGCGTGGCCGCGTTTCTGCTGTGGCAGAAGAAGCAGACCGGGTGGGCCGTGATTTGGTCGGTCTTTGCCGCCGCCATGATGATCCTGGCGAGCCTGGCACTGTCGGCCTCGCCGGCGCTCGTGCCGGCGCTCCCGGAGGGCGTGCGATCGGTGGTAAACGCGCTCTCTGGCCCGGTGCTCTACACGCTCGGCACCACGGTGCTCCTGGTCGTGCTGTTCGTGTTTCGGAAGTTCTTTGTGCAGCCGATGGTGGCCTGGACGATTTTCAACGCGATGCTGCTCCTGATGGGCCTCTCGATGGCCGACGAAAACTTCGCCGCGATCGTCATGAAGCCCGACAATGTGCCGATCGTGGGCCTCGTGTTTCTGTTGGCGTTTTTCACCTGGGTGGCCACCAAGCAGGCGGTCGTTAATGACGAGCGGATTGCCCAGGGGCTGCCGCCGATGGAGAAGGTCAACGACGAGAAGGTGTTGGTCTGGCCCGACCTCGTCTACACGGAACTGATCTGCATGGTGGGTGTGTCTGCCTTCCTGCTCTTCTGGGCGATCTTCCTGCCGGCCCCCTTGGAGGAGCCGGCCTCGAGCGTGAAGACTCCCAATCCGTCGAAGGCCCCCTGGTACTTCCTCGGCCTGCAGGAAATGCTCGTCTACTTCGATCCGTGGTATGCGGGCGTCGTTCTGCCAAGCCTCGTGATCTTCGGCCTGATGGCGATGCCCTATCTCGATTTCAACAAGAAGGGCAACGGCTACTACTCGATCGCCGAGCGGAAGTTCAGCTACCTGACGTGGCAGTTTGGGTTTCTCGAACTCTGGATCACGCTGATCATCCTGGGCACGTTCCTCCGCGGCCCGAATTGGAATTTCTTCGGTCCGTTCGAGTTTTGGACGCCCTACAAGGTGGAGGTGCTCAACAACGTCGATCTGCCGCAAATGTTCTGGGTAAACCTGCTCGACCGGCCTCTGCCGCGGGCGCCCCAGGGGGCGGGCCTGCTTACGCAGATCGGCTCCATCCTGCTGCGGGAGGCGCCGGGCCTGGTGCTGCTGGGAGGGTATCTCGTGCTGCTCCCGCCCCTCTTGGCGGTCACGGTCTTTCGCGGCTACTTCGCGAAGATGGGCCTGATTCGGTACATGATCATGTCGAATCTGATGCTCCTCATGCTGACGCTGCCGATCAAGATGGTCCTGCGGTGGACATTCAACCTTCGCTACCTCGTCAGCATTCCGGAATTTTCCCTCAATTTTTAACCGGTGGGCTTCTGCTTCGCGCCCACCTAGGAACCTGAAACCATGCCTGCAACAGAACAGACCTGGCGAAGCCTGAAACTGCTTCACGTCGTGTTTGCGGTGTCGGCGGTGGTGTTGCTCGTGGCCACCGTGATGATGCTCGCGGCCGACCACAACCGTCCGTGGAAGAAGTATCAGCGGGAGTTCCGTGACCTCGAGACCTGGTCGGCGGCCGCCCGCGTGGACGAGCAGGCGTCGCAGGCGTATCAGGAGCAGGCCCGGGAACTGGAAGACTCGCTCGCCGCCACCCGGCGTGCCGACCTTGAGCCCGCCCTGGTCGAGTCGTTCGTGAGCCAGATGCGTGCCGTGCCGGCCGATGCCCAGGCTGCTGATCGGTTGCAGCTTGATGCCGACCAGCTGCAGTCTCAGACGGACGCGGATGAGCGGCTCGCGCTGCGGGGTGATCTTGTGCAGCGGTGTCGTGACATTGTCGGCCGGGCGAAGTTTCGCGAAGACAATCTGGCCGGATCGCTCAAGCTGCGGAAGGCCGAACTCGACAAGGCGCGGGCCGACTATGAGCTTGCCATCGCCAGCGAGGCGCCGGAGGGCAAGCGGGCCGAGTTGCTTTCGATCGCCGATGCCAAGCGGGCCGAGGTGGAGGCGGCGACGCTGGCCGTGCAATCGGCCAACGCCTATCGCAAGGGGCTGGAGTCGACGCTCCGACAGCTGACGGCCGAGGAAGATGCGGCCGCCAAGGCGCTGGCCGACCATCGCCAGCAGGTGACCCTGCTGGAGAAAACGCTGGCCGACAAGGCGCCCAACGTCGGCAAGAGTCTTCTCGAGTTGCCGGTGCTCGATGCCTTCAATGGCCCGCTGCGGATCGACCAGATCTGGCTGCCCCAGCTGACGCTCAACAATAATTTCCGCGATGTGGCCCGGTTTGATCGCTGCACCACCTGTCATCAGGGGATGGCAAAGGCGGTGGCAGGGGCTCCGTCGGAACCCGCATATCCCGAACAGGAGTCTGTCGCGGTCACGCTGGCCACGCCGGACTCGGCTCCGGAGCCAACGGTTGTGGTGGGCGACGCCAATGAACAGCTCCAGGCGATGTATGGGTTTCAGCTCGCGCCACGGGGCCTCTTCGATCATGACGATCCGACGGTGAGCGTCGTCTTGCCGGAGTCGCCGGCGGCGCTCGCCGGGCTTCGCACGGGCGACGTCATCAAGGAGATCGCTGGCGGCCGCATCGGCTCCCGGAGCATCGCCGCCACTGCCTTGGTGGAAATGCCGTCGTGGGGCCAGCCGCTGTCGCTGGTGGTGAATCGCGGCGTGCCGCAGCCCTACTCAACGCATCCGCGGCTCGATCTGTTTGTGAGCGATTCGAGCCCGCATCCGATGAAGACCTTCGGCTGCACGATCTGCCACCAGGGGCAGGGGAGCTCCACCAGCTTCAAGTGGGCCTCGCACACGCCAAACTCTCCCAAAGAAGCCCATCATTGGCATGACGAGCATGGTTGGTTCAACAACCACCACTGGATCCTGCCGATGCTGCCGCAGCGGTTTGAGCAGTCGAGCTGCCTGAAGTGCCACCACCAGGTTGTGGACCTCGAGCCGAGCGAGCGGTTTCCTGAGCCGCCGGCGGCAAAGCTTGTCGAGGGCTATCACCTGATCCGGCAATACGGCTGCTACGGCTGCCATGAGATCAACGGCTGGTCTGGCCCGGAGCAGCGAATCGGCCCCGATATGCGGCTGGCGCCCAACTACCACGAGGTGGCGGCGGCGATTGGCGATGACCCCGGCCTCGCCGA
>JAQBZA010000301.1 GCA_027622795.1 Planctomycetota bacterium
CCAATGGCCACGATAGACCAGGTCGTTCCATTCAGGAATCAGGTTTCGCACCGGGCAGCCGGCCGCCATGTTCGCCATCAAATCGGCGGTATGGCAGAAGGGTACGCCGCAGTCCATGCAGCGAGAGCCCTGGTCCTGCAGGTCGACGAACGGCAGATCGACGTGAAACTCGTTCCAGTCGCCGATTCGCGCAGCCGGATCCCGCTCGGAATAGGTCTTCCGATCCACGGTCATGAACCCACGGGGATTGCCCATCGATCGTCTCCTCAGTGTCGTGTGTGAAGGGTGATTGTTGTGGTGTGGCGTTTAGGTGTTCGCGGTGGCGAGGCCACTCGCGGCGGCCATCTCGGCGAGGGCCCGCTTGTAGTCGCGGGGCATCACCTTCACGAAGGCCGGAAGTGATTCTTTCCACGTGTCGAGGATCCCGGTGGCGACGCTCGAGCCGGTGAGGTTGGCATGCTTGCCGATGAGTTCCTTCAGCTCCGCGACGTCGGCCTCGTCTTCCACCGCCTCGAGGTCCACCAGCTCGAGGTTGCAGTTGAGCCGGAAGGCATCGCGATCGGGGGCATAGACGTAGGCCACTCCTCCCGACATGCCGGCGGCGAGATTGCGGCCGGTGGGCCCAAGGATCACGACCCGGCCACCGGTCATGTATTCGAGGCCGTGGTCACCCACCCCCTCGACGACCGCCCGCGCGCCGCTGTTGCGGACGCAAAACCGCTCCGCCGCCATGCCCCGGATGAAGACCTCGCCGGCGGTGGCGCCGTACAGGGCGACGTTGCCGATGATGATGTTTTCCTCCGGCTTGAAGGTGGAGGCCCGGGGCGGATAGATGATGATCCGGCCCCCCGAGAGCCCCTTGCCGACATAGTCGTTGGCGTCGCCCTCGAGCTCGAGCGTGATCCCGGGGGCGAGCCAGGCGGCGAGGCTCTGGCCGGCCGAGCCCGTCACGTCGATGTGGATCGTGTCGTCTGGGAGGCCGGCCTGCCCGTTGGCCTTCGAGACCTCGTGGCTGAGCATCGTGCCGAAGGCCCGGTCGATGTTTTCGATCTGCATCGGGAATCGCACCGGCCGCCGCTCGTGGATCGCGGCCAGCGACTTCTCGATCAGCTTGTTGTCGAGCACCTCGTCGAGGCCGTGGTTTTGGGCGATCGTGCAGTGGGTCTCCACGTCGGCATGGGGGCCGACCGCCGGCGTGAGGATCGGCGTGAGGTCGAGCCCCTTCGCCTTCCAGTGCTCCACGGCGGCGTCGATCTCGAGCACCTCCACATGCCCCACCATCTCGTTGATCGACCGGAAGCCGAGGCTCGCCATGATCTCCCGGGCCTCCTCGGCGACGAGGAAGAGATAGTTGACCACGTGCTCCGGCTTGCCGCTGAACTTCTTCCGCAGTTCGGGATCCTGCGTGGCGATGCCGACCGGGCAGGTGTTGAGGTGGCACTTCCGCATCATGATGCAGCCGAGCGTGATCAGCGGGGCGGTGGCGAAGCCGAATTCCTCGGCCCCGAGCAGGCAGGCGATCACGACGTCGCGGCCGGTCTTGAGCTGGCCGTCGGTCTCGAGCCGCACGCGGCTGCGGAGATCGTTCATGACGAGCGTTTGGTGGGTCTCCGCGATGCCGAGCTCCCAGGGCAGGCCGGCAAACTTGATGCTCGTGAGCGGGGAGGCGCCGGTGCCGCCGTCGGTGCCCGAGATCAGAATCTTGTCGGCATGTCCCTTGGCCACGCCGGCGGCGATCGTGCCCACGCCCACCTCGGAGACGAGCTTCACGCTCACCGCGGCCGAGGGATTGGAATTCTTGAGGTCGAAGATCAGCTGGGCGAGATCCTCGATCGAGTAGATATCGTGATGCGGCGGCGGGCTGATCAGGCCCACGCCCGGCGTCGAGTGCCGGGTGGCGGCGATCACCTTGTCGACCTTGTGGCCGGGGAGCTCGCCCCCTTCGCCCGGCTTGGCGCCCTGCGCGATCTTGATCTGCAGCTCGTCAGCATTGGTGAGATACCAGCTGGTCACGCCAAACCGGCCCGACGCCACCTGCTTGATGTAGGAACGCTTCGAATACTGGTTGGCCTGTGCCTGGGCCTTCTCCTGATCGAGGTTGTGCAGCGTGTCGAGCATCTCGCGATGCTCGGGCTCCGGTCGATCAAACCACTTGAACCGCTCCGGATCCTCGCCCCCCTCGCCCGTGTTGCTCTTGCCGCCGAGCACGTTCATCGCCACGGCGAGCGTTTCATGGGCCTCGGCCGAGATCGAGCCATAACTCATCGCCCCGGTGCAAAACCGCTTCACGATCGAACGAGCCGGCTCGACCTCGTCGAGCGGCACCGGCGCACGCCCTTCCTTGAACTTCAGCAGCCCGCGGAGAAAGCATTTGCGGTGGGCGTCTTCGTTGACGAGCTTCGAGAACTGCCGGTAGGCATCACGGGAACCCGTTCGTGCCGCCAGCTGAATCTGGGCGATCGTGTGGGGATTCCAGGCGTGGGCCTCGCCTTCCTTCCGCCAGTGAAACTGGCCGTCGTTGGGCAGGATGGGGAGCGACTCGACCTCGCGGGTTGGGTAGCCAAGCTCGTGCCGGCGGATTCCCTCCTCGGCGATAATGTCGAAGCCGACGCCGGAGATGCGGCTGGACGTGCCGACGAAGCAGGTGTCGATCACGTCGCGATTGAGCCCGACCGCCTCGAAGATCTGCGCGCCCTTGTAGGAGGCGAGGGTGGAGATCCCCATCTTGCCCATCACCTTGAGCATCCCCTTGGCCACCGCCTTGCGGAACACGGCCGGGATCTTGTCGTCGGTAAACTCGGCCTCGAGGAGGCCGTTTTCGCGGGCCTGCCGCAGGGCCTCGAAGGCCAGGTAGGGATTGATGGCATCGGCGCCGTAGCCGACCAGCAGGCAGAAATTGTGCACCTCGCGGGCCTCGCCCGACTCCACGACGATGCCGATGCGGGTCCGCAATTCCTGCCGCACCAGGGCATGGTGGACGGCACCGGTGGCCAACAGCGAGCTGATCGGCACCCGATCGGGGCCGGTGCCGCGGTCGGAGAGCACGATGAGGGCGAAGCCGTCGTGGATCGCCTGGGCCGCTTCGTTGCAGACCCGCTCGATGGCCGGCCGCAGGCCGGCGTCGCCTTCGCTCCGCGGATAGGTGATATCGATCGTCTTTGTCTTCCAGCCGCGGTGATCGAGCCCCTTGATGGCGGCCAGTTCCTCGTTGGTGAGGATCGGATGGGGCACACACAGCCGGTGGCACTGCTCCTCGGTGGCTTCGAGCAGATTGCCCTCGGGGCCGATATAGCACTCCAGCGACATGATCACCTCTTCGCGGATCGAGTCGATCGGCGGGTTGGTCACCTGTGCGAAGAGCTGCTTGAAGTAGTCGGAGACCAGCCGCGGCTTGTCGGACAGGCAGGCCAACGCCGCATCGTTGCCCATCGAGCCGATCGGATCCCGCTTTTCGCGGAGCATCGGCATAAGCATGAACTGCATCGTCTCGGTGGTGTAGCCGAAGGCCTGCATCCGGCGGAGCAGTTCGTCGTCGGCATAGTGGGCGGGCACCGGCTGCTGCGGCAGGTCGTTGAGATGGAGGGCCTGCTTCTTGAGCCAGGCCCTGTAGGGCCGCTTGGCCGCCACGGCCGCCTTGAGCTCGTCGTCGGCGATGATCCGCCCTTGCTCGAAATCGACGAGAAACATCCGGCCCGGCTGGAGGCGGCCCTTTCGCTTCACCTCGCGGGGATCGACCTGCACTACGCCCACCTCGCTGGCCATGATCACACGGTCGTCGTGGGTGACGTAATACCGGCTGGGCCGGAGGCCGTTGCGATCGAGCACGGCGCCGATGTAGTGGCCGTCGGTAAACGACACCGAGGCCGGGCCATCCCACGGCTCCTGGAGGGCCGAGTGGTATTCGTAGAAGGCCCGTTTGTCTTCCGACATGCTGTGGTGATTCTGCCAGGCCTCGGGGATCATCATCATCACCGCTTCCTGGAGCGTGCGGCCCGAGTGGTAGAGGAGTTCGAGGGCGTTGTCGAAGTTGCCGGAGTCGGAGCAGTCGGGCTCGATCACGGGGCAGAGCTTGCGGAGATCGTCGCCCCACAGGTCGCTCTTCATCACGCCCTGGCGGGCGAACATCCAGTTGGCATTGCCCCGGAGCGTGTTGATCTCGCCGTTGTGGGCCATGAACCGGCAGGGCTGGGCGCGATCCCAGCTCGGGAAGGGGTTGGGCGAAAACCGCGAATGGACCATCGCCAGATGGGTCTTGTAGTCGGGATCCTGCAGATCCTTGAACAGCGGGATCACCTGCATCGACCGCAGCATCCCCTTCCAGATGATCACCTTCGTCGACAGCGAGCAGATGTAGAACAGCAGCCGCTGCTCGAACGCGCTCTCCGCGCGAATCCGGCGGCTGGACCATTTGCGGATGATGAACAGCTGCCGCTCGAAGGCGTTTTGATCGAGCCCGTCGGCCGCGGCGATGAAGACCTGGTCGAAGTGGGGCATCGACCGCCGCGCGGTCGGGCCCACGTTGGCGGCATCGGGATCGACCGGGAGTTCACGCCAGCCGACGAGCTTCT
>JAQBZA010000302.1 GCA_027622795.1 Planctomycetota bacterium
GTGCGCTGCACTTTTCGACCGGCGTTCACAATTGGCCGGGCTATCCATAGGTCGGCTGCCTCTTCATCGCGAAACCGGCAGGCCTGGGCTGGGGCCGAAGGCGAACGGGATCAGGGTGTTTTTCACCGGCAGGCAATACCGGTCAGGACTCTCGTGGTTGTAGAGCGTGGTCGGGAAGTTGATGAAAGAAGCATCGTTGTTGCCGACGTTCTCGGCCCCGTGCCAGACCCCCGCGGGAATGACGAAGAGATGGCGGTTGCGGTCGCTGATCGTGCGCACCACGAGGGTGCCGTGCGTGGGGGAATCGGGACGTGCGTCGTAGAACGCCCAACGGAGTGTGCCATCTGTGATGGCGATCCGATCGTCTTGCAGCTTGTGGAGATTCCAGGCCTTGATCACTCCGGGGCGAATCGTGACGCGATAAATCTGCACGATCGCGGCAGGATGAAAGCCCCAATCCATCCGAACGAGTTCGGTCAGATCACCCCGTTCGTCCTCCAGCGGCGTGAGCCGCCGAAAGGTCAGCCCGGCGATCTCAGGCGTTTTCCATTGGCCGTCGGGGGTCGCGGTCGATGCCCGCTGGACTGGCGTATCGGAAGTGATCTTCATGATCCGGGAGTCATCGTGTGGGGTTCGGGAACCAAGGGCGATGGGCTCGTGGGGGCCATCCCGTGACGGACGCGGAAGGCATCGTACAGCGCCCAATAATGTCCCCAAGCCCGCTTTGTGGTGGCGAGGTCGCGGAGCGATTCGCCCGGGAGATGGAGAAGAATGGCCCGCATCTCGGCCACTTGCTCGAGAGTAAGCGGATGGCCTGGCAACTCCTGCTGGATCGCGTGATGGGCGACGAGGTCGGACTGCCGGTGCATGGCTTCGGCGTGACGACGGGAGATAGAACCGGGGTGAAGGACATAGTGAACCAGGACGTCGGGGATCACGCCCACCGTTGCGATGCCGAGCAGGGAGACATGGAAGCCGTAATCCGAACGATTTGCCAGTTGGGGGTCAAAACGTAGCGAGGGGTGATCCCTGAGCAGCGAGGCCCGCACCATCAGCGCCGAGGGATGAAAGGGATTGTCGGTGAGGGCGGTCCAGCGATGATCCAAAGGGCCCGAAACCGGCACGGCGGGCCTTCCGATGGGCCGTCCGTCTGGATCCGAAAAATCAACGGCGGATGCCACCGCACCGTGGCCGGGATGATCGAGAAGAAACCCGACCTGTCGCTCCAAACGATTCGGCTCGGCGTAGTCGTCGTGGTTTTGAAATGCGATGAACTCCCCGCCGGCAGCTGCGATACCCGTGTTGCGGGCAGTCGGCGTCCGCCGATTCTCGGGATGAAGAATCACACGAACCCGGGTATCCCTCAAAGCGAACGCCTCGAGGCGTTCGCGGGAACCGTCGGTCGATCCGTCGTCTACCGCTATGAGTTCAAAGTCGCACTGTGTCTGGCTGAGCAGGCTCTCAATTGAACGCGCGAGCAGGGGCCCGGGATTGAAGACGGGCATGACGACGCTCACGAGTGGCGCGTACCGCAACATGCACACCCTCCCGCATCCGGTTGGCCGACTCAGCCGGTGGCGCGTCGGCGGAGTCGTAGCCCGATCACTCCCCCAAAACCCGTCGCCAACAGCGCGAGAGCCGACGGCTCGGGTACGGCAGGCGCGTTGAAGTTGGTGATCGTGACGCTGCTCGATGCGAAATAATACGAACTACTCAGCACGAATCCGAAGGTATCACCGGGATTCACGGAAAAACTGAGGGTGGAACTCCCAGGCGCGGATGTGATGGTTTGCAGTGTTCCATTCCGTGTATAGGCGAAGCTGCTTGAACCATCAGGATCGGTTTCGGCGTAGTTGTAGTCGAAACTGACCAGCCCGGCCGGCGCGTCACCGGGCACCGTCGCCGCGAACTCCAACGAGTTGGGCACGACGAAAAAGGTCGTCGATTGCGAGAGCCCGAGGATGAGCGACCCTGGCGCCGCCGACGTATCGACGGTGCGGGATCGCCCGGTGCCCGAGTTGTCAAACGTGGCCGTCCAAGCACCAAAACTCTCCGCGCCAGAGACGCTCTCGGTGTCGATACCGTTGGCCGGCGGATTCACCTGATAGGGCGTATTGAACAGCAACGCGGCAAGCGCCGTCTTCCCGCCAGACGCCAGGGCGACCGTCGCCATCGTTGTGGGCGAGCATCGCATCGCGAGACTTTTCCGTTTGATCATGCCGATGACTCCGTAGCGACAATCTGTTCCGGCGAGAGAACGAGTGGGAAGAGATCCTGACCGTCCGCCAGTAAACCGCACCGCTGGATTGTAGTCGAATGACGGACATCACCGGGGAAGAAATCGAGCCGCCCGGGCATGCCGCTCGGCGAACTGCTCCAGCCCCGGCGTTCGTCGGCAGATTCGCGCAAGCAGCCAGTGGGCCGGGCGAAGGCCGGGCTTGAGCCGCAGAGCATTGTGCAGGCAAAACACTGCGTCGGAAGATCTGTCCAGCCGCGCGAGCGTGTAGCCGAGCAGGAGATGGACATCCGGCCGGTGCGGCAGTCTTGCCGCGGCCTCCATGGCCGGCTGAAGGGCCTCGGCGAAGCGTTGCAGCCGGGAGAGCAGTTTCCCGAGAAGCCGGTGCGCCTCGCCCTCTCCCCGGTCGATCGTGATGGCCTGACGCAAGGCGGCTTCGGCGGCATCCCACTCGCGGAGGCCAAGTAACGCGCGGGCGAGATGGAGGTGGAGGCCGGCGTGTTGCGGCCGTGCCTCGAGGGCTGCGACGAAGTGTGCCCTGGCGAGATCGGGCCGACCTTCGTCGCAGAACAGCAGCCCTCGCATCAGATCGTAGTGAGGGAAAAAACGAGCCCGAAGTCCCGGACGAGGTCGCAAACCACCGTCGGGGAGGTTGGCAAGTCGCTCCAGCAAGGCCAAGGCTTCAACTGGGCGGCCGAGACCGCGCAGGCAATTGATGCGGTAGAGCGCTGGCCCCAATCGATCAGGCCGCTGGGCACTCACCCATTCCAGGAGCGGAAGCGCATCGGACATCCGGCCGGCATTCATATGGGCGATCGCGAGGTGGAATGATCGGTCGCCGGTTTTATCATCCGCCAGGGTGCGGAGCGGGTCGGGCGGAGGGGCGAGTCCACCATCCTCCACAGGAGAGGCGATCGCGGCGGCGGCGTGAACGGCCTGCAGGAGCGGCCGCCCCGGAAGTCCAGGCGGCAGTCCGAGCCCTGCAAGCCAAAGAAGTGTTGGGGCCAGATCGCTATGGTCGATGCCATGGAGCAGGTCATCTTCACGAAGGCCCGAGGCTCGGAGCAGGCAGAATCCTCTTGGCCGAAAGAATGCCGCCGTCTCGACGTGCTCGCCAACCAGCGGCGTTGGCCGCGCGTCCCCGCATTCGACGCCCCGGGATGACACGAGCAGAATCGTGGCATCGGTGCCGGCGAGTGCGACCAGTCTGCCCAGCATCTGATCATGGAGTCGATAGGCCTCGGCGACCGCTCGGCTGTAGCGAAGGTAGTCCTGCTCGGAAACATGCGGCAGGTGCGGCGGCTGATATGCGATGCATTCGCGGGAGATTCCCTCGAGACCCGAAAAAAAAACTTCCGCGTACTGCCAGGGATGGTTCTCCATCAGAAACGTCGCCGCCGACTGACGACTGATGGATGCGGCGAGATGGATGGCGAGGCATGACACACGAGGCTCCGTCGTGAGATCCATGGTCCCGATGTCGGTGACAAGCGGCTGGAGATCCGATGGGGCGAACTCCGCTGGGTGAAAGCGGACCTCGGCTATGTCAGCGGCCATTGCCTGCGGGACCACCGATCCCAGAGGCAATGGCCATGGATCCGCGGCGGAGCCTGGAGGTTCGGCGTCGAATGCGTCCGACACGCGGAGGAGATTGGCCCGCGGTGCTTCGCCGTGACTTCCCGGCCAGCCCACGGAGATCGCCGGCCGACCGGCCGCCGCAAACCGCTCGGCCAGATCCGGACCCCGCCGCTGTGCCGCCCGCGCCGGCCGCGCCAGGATCCCATGCACGTCGGGCGGAAAGCCGGTGCACAGCGAAGCGGCCAACACCGCGGGATCGATCGGCATCGGCACGGCGAACCGCCCGAGGAGGCCCCCAGCGAGGAGCGCCTCGAGGTTGGGAAGCTCACCGGCCTCGATCATCGGCTCAATCACGTTCCAATCCGCAGCGTCCCAGGCCACGAGCAGGGTTCGGGAAGGCATGGCAATCGGAACGCCAGGGAGTGGTACGGCCGAAACCAAGAGGATACCGATCCGGCACCTTCCCCACGGCGCGCCCCGCCGGGCTCAGGGAACCAAGTCCGCCGTGGGGCCGCTGGGTGCCGCACTCCTCGCTCCGAAATGCTGTGGGCGAACGGGCATCCCGGGATGCCATCGCAGACTTCCACGGCGAGGAACTCATCTCGGGAACGGGCGGGACATCCAGCGGGTACGCTAATCGCTCCTGGTGGATATTCGTAAACCTGACCTGGCCGGTTGGCGCGGGATTTGCTGCCCCTATGCTGAGTGGGGAGCGACCGCCCCCTGCCCGCCCCCTGCC
>JAQBZA010000303.1 GCA_027622795.1 Planctomycetota bacterium
GGCGGGCAGCCTTCGCAGCGATTGTGTCGGTGCCAGGCCGCGAGGCCGATGCCTTCCGTCTGATCGCTCCTTTTGTCCGCGCGGACGTCGACCGCGATGCCGCGATTGCCGCGCTGCTGACGATCCCGCGTGAGAAGTGGCCGGCGGAAGAGGCGAGCGGGTTGCTTGAGCCATTGATCGCTTGGCTGACGTCGTCATCGACCGAGCAACGATCGAGTGATGCCGGTCTTGCCGCCTGGCAGTTTGCGGAAAACGTCAGCCGGCTGCTGCCCGCAGAGGCAGGGGCAAAGGCCCGGGCCGAGCTTGCCAAGCTTGGTGTTCGGGTGGTCCGTATCGGCACCGTTTATGAGCGGATGGCCTACGACCAGGAAACCATCGCCGTGCAGGCTGGCCGCCCCGTGCTCTTCGTGCTCGACAACATCGACGCGATGCCGCACAACTTCGTGATCGTGCGGCCGGACGAGATGGCGCGGATCGGCGAGCTGGCGGAAGCCCAGGCCCAGGATCCTGCGTTTGCCAAGCGGAGCTTTGTGCCGGCCGACCCAGCTGTGCTCACCGCCGGCACGCTGATGCAGCCGCAGACCTCGCAGCAGCTCGCCTTCGAGGTGCCGACGGAGCCGGGCGTCTATCCCTATGTCTGCACCTATCCAGGCCACTGGAGGCGGATGTTTGGCGCGATGTATGTCGTCGACGATCTCGAGGCGTATCTCGAGGATCCGGCTGCCTACCTGGCCGCCAATCCACTCCAGATCAAGGACGAGCTGCTTGCGGATCGCAAGCCGAGGACCGAATGGACGTTTGCCGATCTTGAGGCAAGCGTCGCCGCGATGGAGAAGGGCCGCTCCTTCATCCATGGCCGCGAGCTCTTCCGCACAGCCAGCTGCGTGGCCTGCCACAAGCTCGGCGACGAGGGCAACGACTTTGGGCCCGAGCTGGCCAAGCTCTCGGCAGACATGACCGCCGTTGAGATCACGCGGCACATCCTCGAGCCGTCGTTGAAGATCGATGAGAAGTATCGTTCCAACACCATCCTCACCGACGACGGACGGGCGTTCACGGGCCTGGTCGTCGAGGAAACGCCCAGCGAAATCGCCCTGGTGGAGAATCCCCTGGCCAAGGCAGAGCCGGTGCGAATCAAGAAGTCCGCAGTCGACGAGCGGTCGCTCGCGGCGGTGTCGATCATGCCCAAGGGGCTCCTCGACCGGCTGACCCGCGATGAGGTGCTCGACCTGATTGCCTACGTGGCTGCCCGCGGCAACGAGGGAAGCCATCTCTTTAGCCCTGATGGCTGCCCACACCACACCGACGCCCTGCATGCCGCGGGAAGCAACGAAAGCAACTGAGAGAGAAACACGATGAGCGAAGCCTCGGCTGGTTCGCAGGTCCGCCCCCTTGATTCGATCGAGCGACGGGTGCTTGGGGTGCTGATCGAGAAGGCAAAAACAACTCCCGACGGCTATCCGCTCTCGCTCAACGCCGTGATCACCGGCTGCAACCAAAAGAGCAACCGCGATCCGTTGATGACGCTCGACGAAGAGCAGGTGACCCGCGCCCTCACGAGCCTGCGAGCTTCAGGGGCTGTGGCCGAGGTCTACGGCAACGGCCGTCTCGCCCGCTACCGCCACCTTGCCTACGAGTGGCTGGCCACCGATCGCGAGCCCCCCAAGGAAGAGGTCGCTATCTTGGGAGAGCTTCTCCTGCGAGGAGCCCAGACCGAAGGCGACCTGCGTGGCCGTGCCAGCCGCATGGATCACATTTCCGACCTCGACGCGCTGCGGAGCTTCCTGGATGCGATGGCCGCCAAGGGTTTGATTGTCTGGCTCTCACCGCCGGGCCGTGGGCGGATGCTGACCCACGGCCTGATGACGCCCGAACAGCTCGCCAAGGTGCAGGCCAAGCTCGGCACCGCAGTCACCCCTGTCGCCGCCCCCGCGGCAGCAGCCGTTCCCGCAGCGGCGACGCATGCGGAATCAGCACCGCCGCCCGCTGCTGCACCGGCTGCTGCTGCTGTGAACCACCCCTCCGACGAATCGCTCCACGATCGCGTGGCCGCGCTGGAGGCGACGGTGGCCGATCTTGCTGCCCGGCTGGCCACTCTTGAAGAGATCCTCTGAAGGATCACTGATTGCCAGCCGCCGCTCGCCGCGCAACCGACACGTTCGTTTCGGTCTGAATTCTACGGCGTCGACTCCAACGATCGCGTTGACCTGCCGATCCAACAAGAGGTTGGCGTTTGCGGGGGATAGGAAGTACAGGCCAAAGGTCGCAGTCACGCAGACCTTTCCCCCCGCGTCTTCATTTTTCAGCGAGCGGCTTCATTCACGATCACAAGGGGTTTTCCAATGGCATTTACGATGCAGGAGGACGGCAGTCGTCGTTCCGGGATAGGGGGTTCACGAATAGCGATGGTGACCGCGGGCGTTGCCCTCGTGTTTGCCTACATCTTCTTCGTGCGGCCGGCACGGCAGCAGATCGTGTCGCTTGAGGGGCAGGTGGATCGGCTGGTGTCGGCTGTCGATTCGCTCAACGCCTCTCGCAATGGTGTGGCCGCGGGCACGAGCCTGTTGGCACGGCTTGAGGCGCAGCAGGCACGCCTTGAGGCCGCTGAAAAGGCAGTCGCCCGCTACGAGGCTTTGCAGGAGCGGCTCGCTGCTCAAACCGCCAAGGCCGATCGCTCGGCTGCGGCGCTCGGGCGGATCGATCTAGTCCACGGTGACATCCAGGCACGTGCGGCCAGCCTCGATGAGGTTGTGGCCACGCTTGCTCGCGTCGACGACCTGCACAAGACGATCCTCGCGGGCCGCGGGCGTCTTGAGGCCGCCTCGGCCACCATGGGCCGGATCGAGGGCCTGCACGATGCGATCCTGGCCACTCGCTCCTCGATCGACGCCTCTGGTGCCACGCTCGGCCGCATCGACCGGCTGCATGGCGAGATCCTCTCCAGCCGTCCGTCGCTCGATGCAGTGGCCGACGTGCTCGGCCGTGTTGATCGCGTGCACGAAGGCATCATCGCCCGGCGGGCCACGCTCGACGCCAGCGATGCGATGCTCTCGCGGTTTGACGAAGTGCATGGTCACCTGCTCGCCAGTGGCCCGTCCATCGACTCGACCGCGGCCACTATCGAGCGGATCGAGGCGATGCACGACGACGTGCTGGCCAGCCGGCCGACCCTCGATGCTGTTGCAGGAACGCTCGGCCGGATCGACGGGCTGCACGAGGAGGTGGTCGCGGGCCGTCCGGCTCTCGACGAGACCGAGGCGATGCTCGGCCGAGTGGCGGGGCTGCACGACGATCTGATCGAGACACAGTCGTCGATCGACGCCTCGTTCGCGGCGGTGGAAGAGGTCGACGGCCTGCTCGCCCGGGTCGCGACGTCGGCTGAGTCGAGCGACAAGGTGGGCCGTAGCCTCGACCGGATCGATGCTGTGTCGTGCGACCTGCACGCGGCCCTGCTCTGGCTCGACGACGCTGCCTCAACAGCCGCTGGCCTCAATGAGCTGTGTGAGTCGCTCGCTGAGCAGCAGAGTGCGGTTGACGCGGCTGGTGCCGATCTCGATCGCGTGGTCGGCCTGGAGTCGCGGCTGGCGTCGATCGCGGCCAACCTCGGTGATGCGGAGCAGACGATTCTGGCTCTCGACGACCTCCGCAACGAGATGGTGCACGCGGTCAACACCGTGGGCGGCCTGCGTCGCTTCATGGTCGACCTGATGCTCCTCGAGCCGACCGTCACGCGGGCTGTGCAGGCCCTCGACCCGGTCGTGGAGTTCACCCGGGCAGGCCAGCTGATCGGCAAGGGCAGCATGGCGATCCTCTCGGCCACCAGCTCCGACGCGGCCAGCCAGGCGGTGGTCGGCGTCGCTCAGGCCGGTGACGACGCGACCCGCTGATTGCCGCATCAGCTGAAGCAGTTGAGGGGGCGACCGTGAGATCGTGCACGGTCGCCCCCGCCTTTTTGCGCAGAGCCAGTTTCCACTCCCTTTCGAGGCAGCGTGCAGGTAGAATTGCTAGATCACACGCCGCGGGGAGTTTTCGCTATGAAAAGAGGCCTGACACGTCTTGGCATCGTCTACACGGTCGCGGTGATTGCGGCAACGCAGGCTGCTGCAGCGGAGTCGACGCCAGACGATCTTGAGTTCTTTGAGCGAGACGTGCGGCCGCTGCTGGTGGAACACTGCAGCGAGTGCCACAGCGGCCCGGCTGCCGAGGCCGAAGGCGGTCTTTCTTTCGACACCCGCGGTGAGTTTCTCGCTGCGGAAGGCGTGGCCGTGGCCGGCCAGCCGGAGGCGAGCCTGCTTGTCGAGGTTGTCCACTACACCAGCGACCTGCAGATGCCGCCAGACGGGAAGCTACCCGACGAGGCAATCGCCACGCTCGAAGCATGGGTTCGCCGGGGCCTGCCATGGCCGGACGACGGCAGCCAGGCCTCCGCTGGCAGCTTCGACCTTGCCGCCCGCAAGGCCGCCCACTGGTGCTGGCAGCCGCCCCAGGCCGCGTCGCCGCCCGAGGTTGCCGCCGCCGCATGGTGCCGCAGCGACATCGACCAGTTCGTGCTC
>JAQBZA010000304.1 GCA_027622795.1 Planctomycetota bacterium
CCCGCCACGACGGCCCGCGCCACATAGGTTGGGTTATCGAATGTAGAGAGCATGACAACACGAACTGCTGGCATGTCTGCGCGGATCTTTTCCAGGGCTGCGAGCCCATCCTTGCCCGGCATTCGGATGTCAAGCAGGACGACATCGGGTTTGTGCTTTCGAGCAAGTTTGACGGCTTCATCCCCGCTGGCAGCCTCACCCACGATTTTCACTTCGGAACCCGAAAGCAAACTCACAAGTCCACGGCGGACAACTTCATGGTCATCGGCGATGACAATTTTAACAGCCATAGGGGGATCTTTTCCTTGAACGAATTTTAACCAGTCTTGGATTCCGGCTGTCACAAATACGTATTCGTGAGTACATCGGAGATTGCTGAACTCTACTAAGTCAAATAATTTGAATCAATCGCCCCCGGCGAGGATCCGCCTGGGATTCTCGATCCAGTTTCTCTTACGCCGCAAAACGCAGGAAGTTGCCACGGGGATTGCGTGAACTGGATCACCCTGCACGAAGCAGTGGACACCTGACAACTCACGGGGCTGAGGGATGTCAATTCACTGCTCCACCGCTCCGACCGCGCTGCAGCATCATGGTTGCCCCACGGTCGACAAGCCCACCGGCGACACGCGCGCCAAGCGTTTCTGGACGTTCCCTGCCGACTTCGGCAACGGCAGTTTCATGGATGCCCAGCACGTCGGCTCCACGATCCTCGAACACCCAAGCATCGAGCACTAGACGGCCTGCGGCGTCCTCCCGTCCCCAACCGGCAATCGGTGCCAAACACCCCCCGGCAAGCGCCGCCAGACAGGCCCGTTCGGCCCGCACGGCTCGGTGGGTCGGCTCATCGGAAATTGGGACCACGGCCGCCCGGGCAGCCTCGTCGCCATCCCGGATCTGCACCGCCAAGGCCCCCTGTGCGATTGCCGGTGCGAAGAGCGGCGGCTCAAGCAACTGCGTGATCCGGCCGGCAAGCCCGAGCCGCTCCAGGCCGGCCCCGGCAAGGATGAGGCCGTCATACTCGCCGGCCTCCAACTTCCGTAGCCGGGTATCGACGTTGCCCCGGATCGGCTTGATCACCAGATCGCCGCGGCAGGCCTTTACCTGCACCACCCGTCTCACGCTTGAGGTGCCCACGATGGCTCCCGGCGGGAGGTCGGCAAGCGTCGGAGCCGCACGGCCCACGAAGGCATCGAAGGGGGTCGCCCGCTTCGGCACGCATGGGATCGCCAGCCCCGGCGTCTCCGCGGTGGGCAGGTCTTTCATACTGTGCACGGCCACGTCGATCCGTCGGTCAAACAGGGCCCGCTCCAGCTCCCGCACAAACACGCCATCGCCGCCAATCCGAGCGATGGGGATGTCGGTCCGCAGATCACCGCTGGTCTCGATGATCTCGATCTGCACGTCGATGCCGGCGGCGGTGAGCTGGTTGGCAACCCACTGGGTTTGGGTGCGGGCCAGAAGGCTGGCACGGGTTCCGATCCGCAGCGGTGCGGCGCTCATATCATTCATCTCCGTCGTCTGAGGATCGATCGGCCTTGGCCACCACGGCGGCATAGACCGCGGAGGCTCCGGCCGCTGCGAGGGCGCGGCTGCAGGCGGCCAGCGTGGAGCCGGTGGTGCAGACATCATCAACCACAAGTATTCGCCGCGCCTCCGCCTTGCCACGTACCTGAAACACATCGGCCACGTTGGCTCGTCGTGACTCGACCGGTAGTTCGTTTTGCATGCGGGTCGCCACAGCCCGCCGCAGCAGCGGTCGACATGGCAGGCCAAGTTGGGCGGCAACCGCGGCTGCCAGTTCATCGGCAGCGCTGGTGCCGCGGACCATCCGGCGCGACCAATGCATCGGCACCGGCACCACAAAATCGACCTCCCAGACCGCGACGGTCGGCGCATAGCGGGCGACGAGCAGCGCGGCCAACGCCCCTACGAGCGGCTCCCCGCCGGGCCGCTTGCACCGCAGGATGGCGGACCGAAGCCGGTCTCGATAGCTTCCGAGCACGGCCAATCCAGCGCAGCCATGCCTCACGCGGCGGCAGCCAGCGCACGGCGCGCTGACCGCCAATCGCTCGCCGCACACGTCGCACCGCGGAGCGTCGCTCGCCAGATCGCGGCAACAGGCGGCGCACAGGAGCCCCTCCGTTGGCTCCGCCGGCAGGTCTTCGTTGCAATGCACACACCGCGGCGGCACGAGCAAATCGAGGCCACTCGCCACCCAACGGCCGCCGAGCCTGTGAAACATCGATGCCAGCGACATGAATACGAGCCCGAATCGGATTGACGGGGGCAGGGCAGACTCCTATTTTTCCGCCTCTTCCCCCCATCGTCCGCCTCCGACCGGGTGAGTCAAGCGCTCATGCTGATCGACCGCTACATCACCCGGGCGCAGTTCCACGCCTTCGCGATCGTGTTCATCAGCCTGGCCGGACTGACCTTCGTCGTTGATGCCTTCACCAACCTCGAAGAGTTCATCAACCATGCCGGTGAAGGGGGCGGGCTGGCGCAGGTGCTGGGCCAGTATTATGGTTATCGACTCATTTCTTTTTTTGATGCCGTGAGCCCGGTGATCGCCCTCGCCAGCGCAATGTTTGCCCTGTCATGGCTGGAGCGACACAACGAACTTACCGCCCTCCTGGCCGCCGGGATTACCCGGTGGCGGATCGCCCGGCCTGCCATTGTGTTCGCGGCGGTGGTGAGCCTCGTCGCCGCTGCGAATCGGGAACTTGTGCTGCCCTCCGTGCGGCATCACTTTGCCCGTAACGCCCAAAATCTGCGCGGTGACGCCAACACGCCCTTCGAGGCCCGCTATGACCATCGCACCGAAATTCTCTTCCGCGGCCGCTACGCCCGCCTCATCGACCAGACGATCGACTCCCCAAGCCTGCTCCTGCCGCCGACCCTGGCCCACTATGGCCCGCAGCTCGATGCCGGTTCGATGCAGTGGCGAACGGCTGATGCGACCCATCCGGCCGGCTATCTTCTTTCTGACGTGCGGGAGCCGGCCGACATCGATCGCATCGAACCGATCGAGCCGGTTGTTATCCTGACACGGGCGGTGACCAACTGGCTTGAGCCACGGCAGTGCTTTGTCGTCAGCGAGGTATCGTTTGAGCAGATGATCGGCTCGGCCAACTGGCGGCAGTATTCGTCGACGCCGGAACTCGTGCAGTCGATCGCCAACCCGAGCCTGGGGCTCGGGCCCGATGTACCGCTGCGGGTGCATGCCCGATTCGTCGCCCCACTACTCGACATGTCGCTGGCGCTACTGGGGATTCCGCTGGTCGTGGGCCCCAGCCGCCGTGGCATCTTCGTGGCGGTGGGACTGTGTGTGCTCATGACGGTGGTGTTCTTCGCCGTCGTGATGGGCAGCCATGCACTGGCAACAAGCGACCTGTTCAGCCCGTCGCTGGGAGCCTGGATTCCACTGCTCATCCTCGGGCCGCTGGCGGCCTGGCGGGCGCAGCCGATGTGGCAGTAGCCAAAGCCAGCATCGACATCACTCAGCCGCAGCCGGTGGAGCGGCCGGATCCGCTGCCGGTTCCGCGGCAGCGGCAACTGGTGGTTCTCCGGCTGCCTCCCGTTTGTACTCCTGGAGCCGCGCCTGGAAGTCTTCTTCGTAGCCCCCCGATAAACAGCCCGCTGTCAGGGATGTCATGCAACCGATGATCACGCATCCCAGTTTGGTTATTGATCGCCGCATCAATGCTCCTTCTGGTTCCCGCAGCCCTCTTCGTCTCCTGACGATCCTGAGGAATACACCAAGCCAATATGATACCCGAAAACCTCACGCCATCGGCCTCAACCCCCTGCGCCGCAACGGCTTCCGCATCGATCCTGTTTCTCCAAGCCTTTTTTCTCTACCCGAACCCCCTCGACTGCCGATCACTTCTCTGACGGACGGGAGTTCGTCGGGTCAGACCCCGGGGGCTGGCCACACCATCGCGCGGCTGCCCGGCAGGGCCGCCGGCCGTGACGTGAAAATGTAGGGCAAAGGAGTGCCATCGCCATGCGGATCAACACGAGCCGATTCGGACGCATCGACGTCGATACGAGCGACGTCCTCAGCTTTCCCAGCGGCCTGCCGGGCCTGGAGGACTGCCGCGAGTGGGCGTTGCTCGCCGACGCCAGCAACGACGCCCTCGGCTGGCTCCAAAGCACGACGCGGGGCGACATCGCCCTGGCGGTGGTCAGCCCCCGCCGCTTCGTGCCCGACTACCAGGTGCGGATTCCCCGCAGCGAGCTGACACCACTGGCGATCAGCGACATCCGGCAGGCCCAGGTGGTGGTCGTCGTCGGACAAAACGGCACAGGCCTCACCCTCAATTTGAAGGCGCCAATCGTCATCAACCTTGAAGCCCGCACGGGCCGTCAGGTCGTTGCCAGCGGCGAGCTGCCAATGCAATACGAACTTTCAACCAGCCGACCGCCACTCAAAAAGAGTGCATAATGAAAGTGCTCGTCGCCATCGGATTGGCGACGCCACGAAAGGATCAGGAAGGAACCAGCGATGCTCGTACTCTCCAGACAACGTGATGAAAGCATCATGATC
>JAQBZA010000305.1 GCA_027622795.1 Planctomycetota bacterium
GGGCATGAAGGCCGGCGCTCGCGTCGACAACGACGAGTACGAGAAAGACGACGCACGCGATTTCGCGCTGTGGAAGGGCGCCAAGCCGGGCGAGCCGGCCTGGGAGAGCCCGTGGGGGCCGGGCCGGCCGGGCTGGCATATCGAGTGCTCGGCGATGAGCAAGGCGATCCTCGGGCCCCACTTCGACATCCATGGCGGCGGCCTCGACCTCGTCTTTCCGCATCACGAAAACGAGATCGCGCAGAGCGAGTCGCTCCACGACTGTCCGATGGCGACGTTTTGGATGCACAACGGCCTCATGCAGGCGGCCGGTGCCGCCGGCAAGGTGGGCGGCCGGCCGCGGGGTGGAGACGCCTCGGCCGACGATGCCGCCGCCCAGGCAGCCACGAAGATCTCGAAATCGACCGGTGCCGAGCCGTTCAAGAACCTGCTGGCCAGGCACGATCCGCAGGTGATCCGGATGCTGCTGGTCTCCACGCACTACCGCAGCCCGATCCACTTTGGCGAGGAGCCGCTCGCCGAGAGTGCCCGAGCGATGGAGGCCTTCGAACGGCTCTTCGCCCGCTATGAGCGGATCACCGGCCAGGCTTTTTACCTGCTTCCGTGCCGCAGCCGCAGCGAAGGCGATGCCGCCGTGGCGGCCACCGGCGCGGACGTGCAGGCCCTGCGGGCGAAGTTTCTGGCCGCGATGGATGACGACTTCAACACGGCGATCGCGATCGCCACGCTCTTCGACTTCGTCCGCGTGGTCAACAAGTTCATCGACCAGCATGCCCTCGAAGCAAAGAAGCCGGCCGCCGAGCTGGCCACGCTCGAGGCGATGATGCTCGTGCTCCGCGAGCTCACCGGCGTGCTCGGCCTGTTCATGAAGCCGCCGCAGCCGCAGGCCGGCGGGGCCGACGATGGGCTCATGGCGAAGCTCATGGAGCTCGTGATCGAGATCCGTGCCAACGCCCGCAAGGCGAAGGATTTTGCCACGGCCGATCTCGTCCGCAACAAGCTCACTGAGGCCGGCATCGTGCTCGAAGACCGTCCCGACGGCACCGGCTGGTCGCGGAAATAGCCGCCGCAGGATGCGCTCTCGCTCTAATGGAGCGTGCCGTGCAGGCGGCCCTTCACTGGCCCGCCGTCGGCCGCTTGGATCTTCCACTCGACGGAATAGCACCAGGTCGGCCCGAGATCGGGCACGGTGAGCGTCACGCGGCAGCCGTCGCTCGACAGCGTCGCCGCCGTCACCGACAGCTGCCGCTCGTTGCGATGCTGTGAGCCATATTTTTGCGTCCGCTCGAGATCCCAGGCGCGAATTGTCCAGCGCCCGAGATCGGTCGCAGCCGCCACGTCGAGCGGCACGGCAAAGTCGAGCGCGAGGTGCCCCCGCTCCGTATGCAGCCCCATGGGAATCGTCAGCGGCTGGTCGGTCCGCCGCACCCGAAAGAAGCCACCGGGATGCTGCCGGTTGCCCGCCCAGGCGTAAAGGCCGCAGGTGTAGAGCTGGCCGTCGGCCGGGTTGAACCGCCCTCGCATGATGCCGGTGGGCAAGTCGGGGATCGGCAACGCCACCATGCCCCCCTGCACGAGGCCAGCCTGGCCCTGCTCAGCAGCCGCCGGCTCGGTGAGCACCAGGTGCACACGCCCCTCGCCGTACGAAAGCTCGAGCAGCCCGCCATCAAGTGGCTGCCACTTCTCGCTCCGCACCCGCAGCAGTTCCGCCGGCGAGCGATCGAAGGCGTTGGTGATCCAGAAGGCCGGCGGCACCATCGCCGCGTCACTGGAATCGGTCACATCGTGATAGCCAAACATGTTGCCGTAGAAGCCACCCGGGCGGACGTGGTTGATCCGGTTCTTCGGGTTCCAGTGCCCCTCCTGGTCGGTCACCCAAAACGTGCCGTCAGCCTCCACGCACACGCCGTTGGCCGCCCGAAACCCGGTGGCGAGGATCTCGGTCTGCCTGCCGTCGGCCGTCACCTTTAGAAGCGTGCCGTGGTGGGGCACCACCGCCGGCAGGGCATGGCGGGCGCTCTTGGCGTAATAGAGATTGCCGGTGGCATCGGTTTCGAGCCCCATCGCAAATTCGTGGAAGTGTTCGGTGACCTGATGGTCGTCGTTAAAGGTGTCATAGCGATCGGTCATGCCGTCGCCGTCCAGATCGACAAGTGTCATGATCCGATCCCGACAGCCGACATGGATCAGCCCGTCGATCACCTTGATGCCCAGCGGCTGAAAGAGCCCCGTGGCGATCCGCCGCCAGGTAAGCTCCCCCGCGGTGGCCGCGATGCCCGAGACGCTCCACACGTCGCCATCCCAGGAGCAGATCACGGCGGTATCCGGCCCCGTGAAGTCGATCCCCGAAAATCGCACCTGGGCGTTCCACGGGTTGGCCTCGGGCGCCGCGAGCACATCCACGGCAAACGGACCGCGATCGCGGCCGGCAGCGATGTGGGTGGTGATCGGCGTGGCCCAGAGTGGCGGTGCCCCGCGGCTCAAGAGCGACCGCGGCGGGGGCGGCGGCGGAGTCGTGGCCGCATGCGTTGCCAGCGTGCTCGCGTCGGCGGCGGCGATCGCGACGGCCAGATCGAGCGGCTTCTCACCCGCAGGAATCATGAGATCAAGATGGCCATCGCGCAGCTCGATCCGAAGTCCAGGCAGGACTTCAGTCTGCGGGCCAATGATCGCGGCCGCAGCCGGCGCCGCGGCCAGTCGCATGACAAGCGGCCGCGACCGTGTTGCGAGCGACAGCGAGCGGACGAGCACCGGCACCGTGCGGCCATTCTCCGCCAACGGCATTGCTGCTTGCGGCATCTCCAGCACGGGCGTGTCGCCCACGAGGAAGTCGAGCACCACGCCACTTTTTGGCTCGGCCGCCGTGCCACCGCGATTGACATGATGGAGCGACCGAAACCGCACATGGTCCCGCGGCAGGGGCCCATAGGGCTGCTTGTCCCGGCCGAGCGGGCGCGGATCAGCGAACGATCCTGTCTGTGGCTCGGCCCACCCGGGCATCGTGGGCAGCATCACCTGCAGGTCACCGGCCACGCGGGGATGGGCCCCATGCCGGCCGTCGAAGTTGATGCCTGCCCAGTCGATGAACTGCGTGCCCGTCCAGAAGGCGGCGGCCCGCAGGGTGTCGAGTTCGTAGACCACCCACTCATGGCCACGGCCTACCCCGCCGGGGCCGTCATCAAGCCGGATCACGAGCCCCTTGCGGGCGATGTTGCCACCGTCGGTGCCGACCTCAAACGTGCCGGCCAGGAAGGGGCCGTAGTCGTGAAGCCGCCAAGGCTCAATCAGCGATGGCTCGGGACCACGGCTCCTGCCCGTCGGCAGCCCAATCAGATAGCCCGGCGTGACCGCGGTATACCAGGCAGAATTGTGATCTTTGAGATACCTCTCCCGCAGGTAATGAATCACGTCGTATTTCTGGGATGGCACCATCCAGGCCTGCGGCAGCATCATTCCGTTGCCGTAGGTGAGCGTGCGATAGAGCGAGTACGGGTCGCTCCCTGCCTTGAACTTTCCTTTGGCAAACCGTGGCGCCGTTGGCAGCGAGCCCGGCTGCTCAAGCGTGCCGTGGCAGTTGGCGCAGATGCGGCTGAAGATCTTTTCGCCCCGCTGAAGTGCCGCCCGCGACAGCTGCGGATCGTTCCAGTCGGCCAGAAAGCCCGCGTGGTCGATCTCCTTCTCATAGGCCGCCGGCTCCTGCTGCGCGAGCAGGAGCGGATCGGGGGCCAACTCGGCCGCCCGGGCCGGACCTCCCGCGGCGACCGCTGCCAGGTAGGCGACGAGGTCGAGAAACTGCTGCCGGTCGGCCAAGAGGTTGGCCAGGCCCGCGGGCATCAGCGACACCGTCGCCGGCACCCGCTCGTCGATCGCTGCCAGAGGGAGTGTGATCTCCCGCCCGCCGGCCGTGGCATCGCGGAGCGTGATCGCGTCGGCTGTCTCGCGGGCCACAAGCCCCGTGATGCTCTGCCCCTCGTCGGTGAGGATCGTCACGCCCCGATAGGCCGACCGGACCACCGCCGAGGGCTCGAGCACTGACTCAATGAGATACAGAATGAGTGACTCCGCGGCGATGCCCTCCGGCATGGCCGCCAGGTTTGGGCCCAGGGCCGCAGCGCCGTCGCCCACCACATGACACTGCGTGCAGGCCATCTGCCGGCCATGAAACAGGTTGGCCCCGCGGAGCGGATCCCCCTCCCGCTGCACCGCCTCGGCCAAGGTGGCACGATCCTCAGCGGTGAGCGTGTCGGCGAGCACCGGCGCGGCAACTGCCGCGGCTGACAGAGCCAGCAGCACACCCGCCATCGCCAAGAGGTTGATGATCACTCGCATGCCTGGCAGGATCGGTCGCTTAGCCATGGGCCGCCCTGTTTCCTCACGACGCGGGCAGTTCGATCGCCATCGGCTCGGTGGGGCCGGCGGCGGCTGCCATGTCGCGAATCTCCTGCGAGATCTTCATCGAGCAATACTTCGGGCCGCACATGCTGCAGAAGTGGGCGCTCTTGAAAGTCTCCTGCGGCAGCGTCTCGTCGTGATATTTCTTCGCCGTCTC
>JAQBZA010000306.1 GCA_027622795.1 Planctomycetota bacterium
CGTCGATTGGTTCATTCAGACGCGATCGCAAGATGTTTTGGCACAGATCCAGTGGAGGTGAAGGGCTCCCCGTGCTCCGAGAGCCGGCCTTGAGAGCAAGCGCAGGCATGATGCCGGAAGCGGAGGCGATCCAGGAGCGCAGCTATCAGGGAGAGAGCGAAGGGCACGAAGCCCTTCGCGAACGTCCGGCGACGGAGCACGGGGAGCCCTTCGCCGGATTGGGCGAGCATCACGAAGCCTTCGCCGGGTCACGCGCCGATCTTCCCGGCCCGTTGCAGCCAGGCGATCACTTCGGCGGCGAGCGCGTCGGGCTGATGGCTGGCTGAATCGAGCACGATCTCCGGATGGAGGGGTTCCTCGTAGGGATCGTCGATGCCGGTGAAGCCCTTGATCTCTCCGGCACGGGCCTTCTTGTAGAGCCCCTTCGGATCGCGGCTCTCGCAGACCTCGAGTGGCGCCCGCACGTGGATCTCCACAAAGTCGCCGGCAGGCAGCATCGCCCGGACGGCGTCGCGGTCGCGGCGATAGGGACTGATGAATGCCGTAAGGGTGATGATCCCCGCCTGCACGAAGAGCTCCGCCACCGCCCCGATGCGGCGGATATTTTCCTCGCGATCCTGCGGACCGAAGCCGAGCCCAAACCGCTGGGCAAACTCGGCTCCATGCCGAGCCTCCAGCAGCGCCGGAGCGGCGTTGAGCCCGTGTCGAACGTTGTCGCCATCCAAGAGAAACGTCCGACAGCCCCGTTCGTAGAGCAGCCGATCGACCGCATTGGCCACCGTGCTCTTGCCGCAGCCCGAAAGGCCAGTGAACCAGAGCACGCAGCCTCGATGGCCTGCCGCCCGCTCCCGATCCTCACGGCTCACGGCACAGGCATGCCACCGCACGTCAACCACTTCAACACGCTGCTCTTCCGCCATGCCTTGAACTTTCTCCGCGGAGATTTTACCTCCTCATTTCGTGATCCGGTTACCAGGCATCAAGCGCAACGATGCGGGTCATCCGTTGCTCCGGATCACCGGGTAGGCCACGCACGATCTCGATGGTGAGTTTCTCACCGGGGGCATGTCTGCCGATCTCGGTGGTCAGTTCCTCAAAATTCCTGATCGGCTTGTCGGCGATTTTGACGACGATGTCACCTATCTGTAAGCCAGCCTTGTCAGCAGCTGAACCGGGCTGCACCATCGTGATATGACATGGCACAACATTGGGATTACCAGCAACGCCCAACTTGCCCCCCTTGCGGAGTTCGATGTGGGTGTCGGGTAGTTTTTCCGCAAGGCGGGCCACCTGCGTTTCGTCGAGGCCAGTGCCATACAGTTCAATTCGCCCAGCCCGCCGGAGCCGACCAATTACCTCCAGTCCCTTCTCATCGATTGCCACACCGTACACGCTCACGATCAGGACACCCGGCAGTCGCAAGAGCATCCGCATATCATCACTGGAACCTTTCCAGCCCACATCGAACGTCGCTTGCATGCCCTGCTGACCAGTAGTCAGCATGCCGCGGGTCAGTTTCATTCCCAGTTGCTGCAGCGTGACCAGAGCCGCGTCTGCCATGCCCACGGCGTGAAAGTCGAGCGTGGCCTCGGCAAGCTCGGCGACTGAGGCATCGTCGGCGGTGGCTGCAGCGTCAAGAAATTGCTCGGCCGCGTCGGCTACGTTCTGGTCGGCACTCCCGAGCATCGACCTGGCGATCTCGATCGCCCGACTGCTCACCTCCAAATCGCCACTGCTGATAGCATCTTGCAAAGGGCTCAGTACGGTAGGGCCAGCCTCGATCAGGCTGCGGGTGGCGGCCTCCCGCTGGGAAAACTGTGGGGAGCCGAGGGTTTCGATCCAGTCGGCGATCTGCTCGGCTGTCGCCGGCTCGTCCGCGCTGGCCAAACCAGCCCCAACGGCAATGCCCAGCAGGCACACAACTCGAAGGATGGAGGGGGACACTCGGGGGCTCCGTTGGCCGACGTTGCACCGACTTTCCCGAATATACCACTGAAAGGCCAGTGCAGTTTCCCGCAGGTACACTTCACAGAGCCCTTCGGTTTTGCGTGCCATCCATGTCGCTTCACCTCACCAGCCCCCGTTTGCCTGCCCCGCTGCCGATGAGCCGCGCGGAGATGGATGCCCGTGGCTGGGATGATGTCGATATCGTCTTCGTTACGGGGGATGCTTACGTCGACCATCCAAGCTTTGCCAACGGGCTCATCGCCCGGCTCCTCGAGGCGGCCGGGTTTCGCGTGGCCGTGCTCGCCCAGCCCGACTGGCGATCGTGCGAGCCATGGCGGCAGTTTGGCCGGCCACGGCTCTTCTTCGCCATCTCGGCCGGCAACATGGACTCGATGATCAACCACTACACGGCCAACCGGAAGGTACGCAACGATGACGCCTACTCGCCCGACGGGGCGATCGGCCGGCGGCCCGACCGCGCCACGCTCGCCTACTGCCAGCGATCGCGGGAGGCTTTCCCTGGGGTGCCCGTGGTGGCGGGGGGCGTCGAGGCGAGTCTGCGGCGGATCGCCCACTACGACTATTGGAGTGACACCGTCCGTCGTTCGATCCTCATGGACTCCAAGGCCGACCTCGTGGCCTTCGGCATGGGGGAGCGGACGGTGCTCGAGATTGCTCGCGGTCTGGCTGCCGGAGGTACGCTCCATGATCTTCGCGTCATCCGCGGCGTGGCCTATCGGCTTGGCGCGAGTGAGCCGCCGCCGACCGGCCCCGGCCCCTGCTGCCCCGACACGATCGAGCTGCCCGCCTACGAGGCGGCGGCATCCGATCCACTCGCCTTCTGCGAGATGACGCGGATCTCCCACCTCGAGACCAATCCCCACAACGCACGGCGGCTTGTGCAGCGGCATGGCCGCGAGACGGTGGTCGTGAATCCCCCGGCCCTGCCGCTGGAGCAGGACGAAATGGACGAGGTCTACGCCCTGCCCTTCACCCGTCGGCCGCATCCGTCGTATGGCACCGCCCGCATTCCCGCCTTCGAGGTCGTGGAAAACAGCGTGCAGATCATGCGGGGCTGCTTCGGCGGCTGCACGTTCTGCTCGATCACCGCCCACGAGGGGCGGATCATCCAGAGCCGCAGCAAAGACTCGATCATCACCGAGATCAAATTGCTGGCCAGTCAGCCCGGCTTCAAGGGCACGGTGTCTGATATCGGCGGCCCGACGGCCAACATGTATCAGATGAAGTGCACACGGCCGGAGGTGGAGGCGAAATGCCGCCGGCTCTCGTGCGTGCATCCCACCGTCTGCAAGCTGCTCGGCACCGACCACGGGCCGCTCAAAGACGTGATGCGGGAGGCCCGCACGGTGGAGGGCGTGAAGCGGGTGCTCGTGGCGAGTGGCGTGCGGATGGATCTGGCCCGCCGCGATCCGGAGTATCTGCAGGAACTGGCGGCGCACCACGTCGGCGGCCATCTCAAGGTCGCGCCGGAGCACACCGATCCCGAGGTGCTCACCCTCATGAAGAAGCCGTCAGCTGACGACTATGTCGAGTTTGACAAGGCCTTCAAGGCGGCCAGTCGCCGGGTGGGCAAGAAGCAGTTCACGGTGCCCTACTTCATTGCCAGCCATCCCGGTAGCGGGGTCGAGGAGATGATCGATCTGGCACTGTTTCTGAAGCGGAACAGCTACAAGCCCGACCAGGTGCAGGACTTCATCCCGAGCCCGTTCGACATCGCCGCCTGCATGTATCACACGGGCCTCGACCCGATGACGAGGCAGCCGGTGAAAATCGTCAAAGGTCTCAAGGACCGGCGGATGCAACGGGCCCTGCTGCAGTTCTTCAAGCCCGAGAACTATTTCGAGGTGCGGCGGGCGCTCGAGCAGGCAGGCCGCCAAGACCTGATCGGCTCCGGCTGCGACTGCCTGATTCCGGAGCGGCCGCCCAAGGAAGCGCTCGATCGCAAGCGGCATGAGGCGACACGGGCCTTCACCGAGCAGACCTCAGGCGACCACATCAGAGGCGGGCCTGCCACTGCCCGCAGCGAAAGAGCTCGCCCTGCCGCGGGCTCGCGGAAGCAGCGTCGCCCGCGAAAATCGCGGCGGGTTCAGCTTGCTGCACGGAAATGCGGCCCTCCATGGCCCGCATTTCCTTCACCGGTCTCCGGCCGGAACTCAACCGGGCCTCCAGCCCTCGCCGTCCTTTCTGTCATCGAACCAGTTGCCTGCCCGTTTCGTACACTCTCTCAGACTGGCTTTGTTCTCTGAGGGAGGTGCCCCATGCGTTCACTGCGTTTCGCCGTCATGATCGCCGCCGCTACCGCGGTGGCCGGGTTCTGTTCCACCGCCAGTGCGGTCAGCCCCAATAATCCGTACCGCACGTTCAACCTGTCGGGAGTGAACTACGGCTCGATGCGCTGGGAGCAGGCCCAGCAACGGGGCCAACGCGTCTGGCCCTACTACAACACGCCTTCCCGGTCGTATCGCAACTCCCGCTCGACCGTCGGCGGCGCAGTCGTCGGCGGCAGTGGCGTGGGTGCGATCACCAGCGGCAGCCGCACCTACC
>JAQBZA010000307.1 GCA_027622795.1 Planctomycetota bacterium
CCGCTCTTCGGCTATCGCCCGATGGTCTACTCGGTGGCGGGCATCGCCGGCCTCGGCTTCATCGTTTGGGGCCACCACATGTTCATGTCGGGCATGAACCCCGCCCTCGGCATTACCTTCATGGTGTCGACCATGATGATCGCCCTGCCGAGCGCCGTGAAGACATTCAACTGGCTGGGCACGATCTGGGGCGGCAAGATCCAGTTCACCACCTCGATGCTCTTCGCCCTGTCGTTTGTGTCGATGTTCATCATCGGCGGCTTGTCGGGCATCTTTATGGCCGCCACGCCGGTCGACATCTTCATCCACGACACCTACTTCATCGTGGCCCACTTCCACTACGTGCTCTTCGCCGGCACGGCGATGGGAGTCTGGGCCGCAATCTACTTCTGGTTTCCCAAGATGTTTGGCCGCACGATGAACGAGTTTTGGGGGAAGGTGCACTTCTTCCTCACCTTCATCTTCTTGAACGGCACCTTCTTCACGATGCACATCCTCGGGGCTGTCGGCTTCCCGCGGCGGCTTGCCGATGCCTACCACTACGAGACGTTCCGGCATCTGCAGCCGATGAACGAATTCATGACCTGGTGTGCGATCGGCATGGTGGCCACGCAAGTGATCTTCGCCGCCAACTTCATCTACAGCATGTTTTGGGGGCCGGTGGCCGGCCGCAATCCCTGGAACTCCAACACGCTGGAATGGACGGCACCGAGCCCGCCGGGCCATGGCAACTTTGACTATCAGCCCGTGGTGCATCGTGGTCCGTATGAATATTCGGTGCCAGGCATCGAGAAGGATCACCTGATGCAGACCGATCCGCCGAATGCGGCAGCGGCCGCGGCGGCCTTGGCGGCACACTGATCACGGCGAGGATACGCCAACTCGCCTCAACTTCCACCGGCCCCGCCGGCTCCCGTTGCGGTGAATCAGGCATCTCCTCGGTGCAAAACACGGTTTCTCTCCCATGCATCTCCGCTCTTTGAACTGGTCGCATTTGGTTGCCTGCTTCTTGGTGGCGGTGACGGCGGTGCTGCTGTGTTTCGGGGCGCTCGTGACGACCTATGAGGCGGCGATGGCCGTGCCGGATTGGCCGGCGACGTATGGGCACAACATGTTTTTGTTTCCCTGGGCCGAGTGGTTTTGGGGGCCCTGGGATTTGTTTCTCGAGCATGGGCATCGCCTGCTCGGCGCACTGGTGGGGCTCTTGTCGCTCGTGCTGGCGGCGGTCGTGTGGCGGAGTCGGCAGAGCCCGGCGGTGAAGGCGCTGGCGGCGGCGGCCGTGGTGCTGGTGATCGTGCAGGGGCTGCTCGGTGGTGCTCGGGTGCTATTGGACGACAAGACGATCGCCAAGGTGCATGCCTGCACCGGGCCGCTGTTCTTTGCCGTCGCCACCGCGATCGCGACGCTGACTCGTCGCGGCCGTGTGGAATATGACGGGGCGGAGTCGTCACTGCACGCTCCGCCAGCGCCGCGGGCGATTGTTGCCGGAGTGGCAGCTGCAGGACTCATGCTGGCCGCCTATGTGCAGCTCGTTGCCGGGGCCCAGTTGCGTCACCTCGATTCGTCGATCGATCCGGTCACGTTCCGCTGGCTCGTGGCGTTTCACATTGCCGGCGCGGTTGTCGTGGCCGGCTTGGCGGCAGTGCTTGCCGCGGTACATGCCGCGGTGCCGTCGGTTGCGCGGCGGTGGTCGTGGCTGATTGCGGGGCTCGTGGTCTGCCAGATCCTGCTGGGATTCGGGGCCTGGGTGGTGTCGTGGGGCCTGCCGTCGGGGCTCCTACCGGCGTCGTGGCAGCTGACCGAGCCCCTGCGGGCGCGAAGCACGACCGGGGCGTTGGTTGTGACCGGCCATGTGCTGCTCGGCATGCTGATTCTCGGTGCATCCGTCGTGCTCTGGATCGTGACCGGGGGCCTGCGGGCGGCGCAGCCGCTGGTCGGTGCGCGGCGAAATCTCGAGACCGCAGGGAAAGGGGTGTTTGCATGACGCCCCCGCCGCTGCCAGAGTCGGCTGCTCTCGGCGAGCCACGGCTCGGCGTTGAAGCCGACGTGGCCGAAGTCGGCCGCAGCGTGGCCTCGGTGTGCGCCGATGTGTCGCGCCTTGTGCGGCCGCGGATCGCGGTGATGGTGCTGGTGACCGTGTCAGCGGCTGCCTGGATCACCGCGGGAGGCGAACGGCTGCCCGTCGCCACCTTGGCCGGGCTCCTCGTCGGCACCACGCTCGTGGCGGCCAGTTCGAGTATCGCCAATCAGATTCTGGAGCGGGAAACCGACCGCCTCATGCCCCGCACCGCCAACCGGCCGATTGTTGCGGGGCGGCTCTCGGTGACGGCTGCCTGGTGGCTCGCGGTGCTCTCACTTTTTGTCGGGTGCTGCCTGATCATCCAGGCCGGCGGCTGGCAGTCTGCTGTTTTCGCCGTCGCCACCTGGCTTTTGTATGTGGCGGTCTACACTCCCATGAAACGCTGGTCGCCATTGAATACGGCCGTGGGCGCCGTCTCCGGTGCCTTGCCGGTGGCGATCGGCTGGGCGGCGGCCGACGGGCCGGCTCGGCTGGCAGCGGGAGATGTCGCCGCCACCCTGGCCGTCGCGGCCCTCGGCACCGTGCTTTACCTCTGGCAGTTTCCACATTTCATGGCGATCGCCTGGCTCTACCGCAGGCACTATGCCGCCGCCGGCCTCCGCATGCTCACCGTAGACGACCCGACCGGCCTGCGGGCTGCCGGGCAGGCATTGGCCGCCGCCCTCGCCATGATTCCGGTCAGTCTCGTGCTGGCGGTGCCTTCCGGCAGCATCCGGCTCTTTCTGGCGGCAGCCGCGGCGGCCATCGTTTATGCTGTTGCCACGGTGCGGTTTGCGATCCGTCGCGACGACGCCTCGGCCCGCGGGCTCTTGCTGGTGTCGATCGGCATCCTGCTGGCTATCCTCACCGCCGCCATCGCCTTCACCCCGCTCATCTAACCACTGTTCCTTTCGGGCCCCCATGGGCAGATTTTCATGAACGCCTCCTCAGTCGCCATCCCGCACGATCACGACCACGGCCATCACGGTGGCCATGACGACCATCACGGCCACATCACGCTGCAATACCAGCCTGGCCTCCCGCTATCGCGCGGCAAGCTGATCATGTGGCTCTTTCTGTCTACGGAGATCATGTTCTTCGCGGCCCTGCTCGGTAGCTACATCGTGCTGCGATTCGGGGCTCCGGTATGGCCCAAGCCTCATCATGTGCACCTCTCCGAGCCGATCGGCGCCTTCAACACGTTCGTCCTGATCTGTTCGAGCGTGACGATTGTGCTCGCCTTGGAAGCCGCGCGGGCCAATAAGGCCGGCCTCGCCAAGACATGGATGCTCCTGACGCTGCTGCTCGGCTCGCTCTTTCTGGGTGTAAAGGCCTACGAGTATTCATCGAAGTTTTCCCACGGCATCTACCCGTGGGCTCCCCGCGGCCACATCTATGAACGGCCCGATCTTTATTACGGGTCGGCAGTTCGGGCCCGCCTCGGCGAGCCGGCCATGATCGACAAACTCAAGGAACTCGACGATCAGCCGGAAGCGGAACTCTCGCAGGAGGAAGTTCGTGGTCGCACTCGCCTCAAGCAACTCCGTGAAATGGTTGTCAATCCCGATCAGGAGGCCTTTGACTTGGCGGTGGTGGCCGACCAGATCGCGCCCCTGCCGGCCGAAGGGGCCAGTCACAGCGGTGGCCACGGCCACGGCGGCGGGCTCAACGACACCTTCCCCTGGCTCAACCTCCCGATGGTGATCCCTGGCGGCAACATGTGGGCCAGCACCTATTTCCTACTCACCGGCTTCCACGCCGTTCACGTCGCTGTCGGCCTCCTCGTGTTTGCCATCATGCTCACCTGGAAGCTCAACGCGAAGCGGGCCGGGGCAATCGAGAACGCCGGCCTCTACTGGCACTTCGTCGATCTCGTCTGGATTTTCCTCTTCCCGCTCCTCTACCTCTTCTAATCGATCCGTTTTGAAAGGCGCCTTTCATGAGTGACCACGGCCCGATCACCCGCCCCGGCGAACTGCCCGACGATCACGAGCACGCGGAGCACGATGGCCATGGCCATGGCGGCATCGGCAAATACCTCGCCGTCTTCGTCGCCCTCTGCTTCCTCACGACGATGTCATTCCTCACCTACTCGCCGCTCTGGCCCTGGCGGGATGAGCCGCAGGTGGGCTGGGCCTTCATGATGGCCGTCTCCTGCACGAAGGCGATGCTGGTCGTGCTCTTTTTCATGCACGTGCTCTGGGAGGCCAACTGGAAATACGTGCTCACGATTCCGGCGGCGATGATGGCGATCTTTTTGTGCATCATGCTGGTGCCAGATATCGGGATGCGGAATCGAATGGTGTCGCAGGAGCGGGCCCTGCACATGGCTCGGGAGTCGGACGTGAAACTTCTCGAGCAGGCGGCCGAGGCGGCGTTGCTGGAAGGCATGCCGGCACACTGACGTGTTTGCTTGCGGTCATTTTTCGGTTGTTGTTT
>JAQBZA010000308.1 GCA_027622795.1 Planctomycetota bacterium
ATGATTGCCCTCCTTGGTGGATGGGGGAATAGGGAATCCGCCACCGCGGGGCAAGAGGGATGTTGGAGGGCACGCTATGATATTGCCCGGTTCTCCCCGCTTTCCTCGCTCTCCCGGTTTCCCATGTCGCAGCCTTCTCCCGCCTCAGCCCAGCGTCCCGAGTGCTTGGTGGTGCTCGGCCTGATGCCACCGGTCTCGCTCGAGGACGTGAAACAGGCCTACCTGGTGCGGGCCCGCGAGGCCCATCCCGACCGCGGCGGCAGTCCCGAGGAGTTCGTGCGGGTGCAGCAGGCCTTCGAAGACGCCACCGAGTTCGTGAAGTTCAAGGCCAACAAGCTCGAATGGTTGGCCTCCAAGATCGATGCCTACGCCCAGCAACAGGAGGTGGTCACCGAGACGATCGAGCGGGGCGGCAGCGCGGAGATGGAGGAGACCGACTGGCTGCGGAAGTCGTTTGGCGACGACTTCGGGCACGTGGCCGACAAGCTCACGGCCGTGCGGCTCAATGGCCCCCCCGCCGACGACGTGTTCTGCATTCTGCTCGGGTTCCGGGCCGAATCGCTCAAGGATCTGGCCGTGCTCGATCTGGCCCGGGGCTCACTCACCGACGAAGGCCTGCTCCAACTCAAGGAGCTCAAAAACCTTCGGCATCTCGATCTCCGAGGCACGCAGGTCACGAGCAAACTGGCCGGCGAGATCCCGGGCTGGTTCGAGCGGCTGGAGTTCCTCGGCCTCCCCAAAGGCTCGCTCGGCATGCTCGCCAGGCTGGGCATGCCCCGCCGGGTGAAGCTCGAACTCGCTTGAGTGGCGGAACAACCCGCGGGCAGAACGGGCCGCTCACTCCGGAAACAGGCGGGTCGAGAGGTACCGCTCGCCCAGGTCGGGCAACACGACGACCACGAGTTGGCCCGCGTACTCCGGCCGGCGAGCGACCTGCAGGGCACCCCAGGCGGCAGCGCCGCAACTGATGCCGCACATCAATCCCTCCCGTTTGGCCATCTGCCGGGCCGTCTCCATCGCGTCTTCGTCGTCAACCTTGAGCACCTCGTCGATGATGTCGAGGTTGAGGATGTCGGGAATGAACCCGGCGCCGATGCCCTGGATCGTGTGGCGGCCCGGCTTGATCGGCTCGCCGGCGAGCTTCTGCGAGATCACCGGGCTGTTGGCCGGCTCGACCGCCACGACCTTCAGCCCTGGCTTCTTGGCCTTAAGCACTTCGCCGCAGCCGGTGATCGTGCCGCCGGTGCCCACGCCACACACGAGAATATCGACCTGCCCCTCGGTGTCGGCCCAGATCTCCTCGGCAGTAGTCCTGCGGTGCACGTCGGGGTTGGCTGGGTTCTTAAACTGTTGCGGCATGAAGAATTGTGAGCTGGAGGCGTTGATCTCTTCGGCATGCCGCACCGCGCCCGGCATGCCCTCAGCAGCGGGCGTGAGTACCAATTCGGCCCCGAGCGCCTTGAGCATTCGCCGCCGCTCCAGACTCATGCTCTCAGGCATCGTCACGCGGAGCTTGTAGCCGCGGGCGGCACAGACGTAGGCCAGGCCAATGCCGGTATTGCCGCTGGTGGGCTCAATCACGATCGTGTCGGCACCGATCTGGCCGTCTTGTTCGGCCGCGTCAATCATCGCGCATGCAATCCGGTCCTTCACGCTCCACAGTGGGTTCATGTTTTCGATCTTGCCGACAACGGTGGCCGCGCAGCCGTCGGTGACCCGACGCAGGCGTACCAGCGGCGTGCGGCCGATGCACTGGGTGATGTCGTCGCGGATGCCGGCAGGCATGGCAGATTGAATCATGGCAAACCCTCCAGAGGCGGAATTTTCGTCATTATCGGCAAAGTCCGACAAAAACTGAACCTGAGCGTTCTGCAGTAATTCCGCCAGAAGCAAGGGATTGCCCCTAGGGCAGCCGTTTCACGCGAAGATTGCGGAAGTGGACCTCGCTGCCGGGGTCGTGGGCTTGAAGGGCAAATGTGCCATGGGAGAGTTTGCGCGTCCCAGTCACCCCCTCCGGTTCGACGAATTCAAAGAGTGTCTTCCCATCGACGATCACCGTGATTCGCTTGCCCTGTACGATCAGTTCCTGGGTAAACCAGGTGTCATCCTCAGCCGGCGGCATGAAGTTTTTCACAACATTGTAGATGCTGCCGGTGCGAACCGGATCCTTCTGCGAGTTGTTAACCTGCATTTCGTAGCCCACCTGGGGCCAGCCCTCGTCCTGGAAGGCGGTATGGAAGAAGATGCCTGCATTGGCACCCGGTCGGGTCATCACCTCAGCCTTGAAGTGGAAATTCGTGAAGTCGGCGGGCTTCGTCGCGTCAGGGCCGACATAGAAGAGGTGGCTGCGGGGGCCGTGGCAAACGATCGCCCCGTCGACCACCTTCCAACTGTCCACGTTCTCGCTAGCCTTCCAGCCGGTGAGCGTTGTGCCATCAAAGAGGCTCTCGAATCCGGCTTCGTCGGCCCGCGTTACGACCGGGAAAACAGCCAGCGCGACGGCAGCGAGGCAGCCGGCAACACGACGAACAGCATTTGCATACGATACGTACATCATCGGGTTCTCCCGTTTTCCGCATGGAAGAGGTTGGTTCGATCACTGCGCCGCTCACAACGCTGCTGGAGCATAAATCCCCGGCAGCCATCACGCCATCGCCCGCCCGTCCGTCCGACCGGCATCCGGGAGTCTGGGCCTCGATTGAGACCGACGTTTCCCTCGACGGAAAGCCGGGCCAGGAATGGCTTTGCATTTCGCCGGTCGGGCTCGCGGTCGGTTCGGTGGCCCTTGGCCGCGGTGACCCGGTGCCCGCATCGGCCATCCGCCAGGTGGCTTGGAGCGACATCGAACGGGTGCGAACCACGGCCGGTGTTGGCGGCGGCATGCTTCAAGTACGTATGGAGGGTGACTGGGTTGATCTGGTCCGCTACTCCAATGAGCTGGCCACGAGGTTCCACAAGGTTGCCCGCGCCACCGAAGCGGTCCGCGAACGGGCCGTGGCGACCGGCAAGCCCATATCGGAGCCACAGCTTTCGACCACCCCGCTCGATCCACCCCACTGCCTTTCCTGCGGCCTGCGGCTTGCCACCGCTGACGACGCCTGCCCGCGATGCATGCAGAAGGGGCGGATTCTCAAGCGGGTGGTGGAACTGATCGCGCCCTACCGGCGGTCGGCAATCCTCATGGGGGTGCTCACGCTGATTGGCGTCGTGGCGGAGCTCGTGCCGCCGAAGCTCCAGCAATACATGGTCGATGACATTCTGTCGGTGCCGGTGAGTGTTGATGCCGCCGCCCCGCAGCCCGACTTCAAGACGGCGCTCTTGGTCGTCGTGCTCGCCCTGGCCTTCTCCCGGGTTCTCCTCTCGGCCGTCGCGGTCCTCAAGGGGCGGCTCGCTTCGACGATCGGCAGCAGCCTCACCGCCACGCTGCGGCAGGAGATGGTTGACAAGCTCCAGAGCCTGTCGGTGGCCTACTACGACCGCCACCAGGTGAGCTCGATGATCAGCCGTGTGGCCCACGACAGCGAGGTGCTTCATGGCCTGATGCACCAGTTCACCGGCGGCTTCCTGCTCCAGATCGTGCAGCTGGTGGCCGTCGGCGTGATGCTCTTCTGGATCAATCCCAAGCTGGCCGCCTTCACGCTCATCCCGGTGCCGCTGGTGATCCTCGGCTCGTGGATCTTCTGGCGGCACGTCTACCCGCGGCACTACCGGCTCTGGGATGCCGCCAGCAAGCAGATGGCGGTGCTTTCCGGCATGCTCTCCGGGATTCGCGTCGTAAAGGCCTTTGCCCAGGAGACGCGGGAACGCGACCGCTTCCAGGCGGCCAGCGACCACCTCCGCGACTGGCGGCAATGGGTGGAGCTCACTGGCACCACCTATTCCGCCGCGATGCAGATCATCTTCAGCCTCGGCGGACTGATCGTGTGGTACGTGGGCGGCCGCGATGTGATCGGCCGCGAGATGTCGCTCGGGCAACTGATCGCCTTCCTCGCCTACCTGGCGATGTTCTACGCCCCACTCGGCGCGCTCTCCAACTTCACGACCTGGCTGACAAGTTTTCTCTCCGGCAGCAAGCGGGTGCTCGAGCTGCTCGATACGCCCGCCCTCATCCATGAGCCGGTCGAGCCGGTCGCCTGGAACGAACCCCGCGGGGAGATCACCTTTCGCGACGTGACGTTTGGCTATGACCCCAACCAGCCCGTCCTCCGCGACGTCTCCTTCCATGTGGCGGCCGGCGAGATGATCGGGATCGTCGGCCGCAGCGGCTCCGGCAAGTCGACGCTCGTCAATCTGCTGGCCCGGTTTCACGACGTGCAGGAGGGCACGATCGAGATCGACGGCATCGATATCCGGCGGCTCGCCACGGGCGACCTGCGGGAGCGGCTCGGCATCGTCTTCCAGGAATCATTCCTGTTTCGCGGCACGATCTGGAAGAACCTCTCGTACGGCCGGACGGCCG
>JAQBZA010000309.1 GCA_027622795.1 Planctomycetota bacterium
TCAGGAAATAGTTGCCCGCTTCTGGCGTCTCGATAATTGCGGCCAGCATGCGGTAGTTTGGCCGCTCAACCGCCTGGCCGCCGGCGAACGGACCACCCGGCATATCCTTGTAGGTGCCGGGGATGTCGACCATCGTCACGCTACAACCGGCAATCGAGATTTTCTTGGTAGTGGTTTTATCTTTGGTGTCGCTGCCATCAGGCTGAGCGAATTGGCCGCACCAGCGGTCAATGTTGGCTTCGACCGAGCCGCCGGCGCCCATCACCGTCATGCGGCCATCGGCAGCGTCACCAGCGCCGGGGATTTGAAACTCGTTTTCCACGATTCGTGACTTGGGAGGCACCCGTTTCCAATCGGCTGGAGCGGCCATCGAGAACCCGCCATCGGCAATCGTAAACGCGGCCGCACGCTCTGCTACGGCCTGACCGGGAGCTGGTGCAACCATCGTGACTGAGAGAAACAACGCCAGGAAACATGGGATCAGGTAACGGACGGCACTCATGAGATACGACTCCAGCGTGGAAACAATCTTCAGCGAATATCAGCAAGAACGAGGATCACCGCAAAACTGTACCATAGGCGAATTTGGCCTGCCGGGGAACCGCCGCCGAGTTGCTTTCCGCGAGGGCCGCGGAGACCAACCCCGGGAAAATCGGTGCAGCAGCCGTTGTGTCACATGGTCTGCTACGATACTTCGCTTTGCGTTTTGTTTCCGCAGACAACTGGCAGTGCCATGAAGCGTCAGGACCGCGACCGTCAAGACCGCCGAGATGACGACCACGAGAGTCCAATCGAGATCGCCCTTGTTGGCGATCTCACCGAAGCCGAGGCCGACCTCACCGACCGTATCCTTGGCGTTGAACCCGGAGCGGAGTGCACGATTTATTTCGACTCACCGGGGGGCAGCCCATACTGCGGAATGTCGCTCGTGACGCTCCTGAAGCTGCGCGGCATCCGGGCCACGGGCATTGTGACCGGAGAATGTTCGTCGGCGGCATTGTGGCCCTTTGCGGCTTGTGTCCGGCGCCTCGTCACACCATACAGTGTGCTGCTCTTCCACCCCATGAAATGGCAGAGTGAGGAACACATCGGCATCACCGAGGCCGCGGAGTGGTCACGACACTTTGGTGCGCTCGAGAAGGAGATGGATGTTTTGCTTGCCGACCTTTTCGGTGTCCAGCCGGCAACAATCGATGCTTGGGTAAAAACCCATCGCTATGTCACTGGCCACGAACTCGCAGCCGCTGGTCTTGCCGAGATGATCTCTCTCCAGCCGCTTCAACGATAGTCGCCGTGGCAGGTGTCACAGGACTTCCGCAAGGCTGAAACAGCCGACTGGGCTGTCGCAAAGTCTCCCTTTTTTGTCGCCGCGGCCGCCTGAACAGCAGCGTCCCGCATGGTGGAGGCATACTCTCGGTAGGTATCATCGTCGAAGTCTTCAAAATCGGGTTGTTGGATGAACTCTCCGATCATGGCGACGATTTCGGCCTCATGCAGAAACCGCTCTGGATCTTTGGCAAAGGCGGCTTCTGAGGCCGACACCTCAGCCAGTCCTTTTTCTGCCCGTTCCAGCCGTGTCATTAAGGGCGAGCGTGTGGCAATGCGATTCCACGCCACGGTATTCGCTACCGGCCCGTCCAGACGACTGCCGCTGATGAGTTTTTGAAGATCTTCGGCCGCCTGCGTGGCGACCGCAAACGTCTGGTCGTTTCCCTGACTGCATTCGTTCGCTGCAGCGGCGAATCGATCCCGGGCGCGGGCGGCGCTCTCCTTCCACCGCACGTCGCCTGAGTACACGCTGATCACCCCGAAGGCAGCCGCAATCGATGAGAATGCATTGCGGGCATCCTGATAGCCACCCCCCGTAAAATCGCGTTTTTTGGCAACAATCTTGTCGATCTCCAACTTCATGGTCTTGATCTCGTCGGCGAGCGTGTCGCCCGACACGTACGAAGACCAGGCTCCAGAACGCACGGTGTCGCCACCCATGCCGCTGTCGGCATTGGGCTGGCTGGCGGATTCAGCGATCGCCGAGAAGTCGGGGCGCGGTCCTTCCAACTCTGCAAAGGCATCCGGAAAGAACTGACTCGACACGGCCGACGACCACGAGACGGGAGGAGTGGCTCGGGTCCGAACAGCTCCGGATCGCCCCCCGCCGAATTGGCCCATCGCCGGCGTACTCGCAACGAGCGGGGCGACAAGAGGCAGGACTGCGATGATTTGAAGCAGTGATCGGCAGGTCAATTGGAATCGCTTCATCTCAATAATCTTATGGAGTTTTTTACAACGTGTGAAATATCTTTTTTCTCGCATCATTTTCGGCTTGACCCGGTACGGTGGGCTCGTCACCCTCTCCGCCGGTTAGCGGCTCACAGCACCATTTCCGCACCATTCCTTTAGTCAGCGCTTTCGAAAGGCTCACACATGCGTTCTGGGTTCAGCCCGCGGCATTCGACAAAGTCCTCATGGGCGGTTTCTCTCTGGGCAGCGTCATTTCTTGCGGGTTGCGTCGCGGTGGTCGTCATCCCTGTGATCGGTTGTTCCGAGGGGCAGAATACGAAGGCTATTTCAACGTCGATCGAACCGGCCAAGGCGGCCGTGGCGACTTTCCTGGACGCGGTGAAACGCGGAGACGACGCTGCAGCACGGGGAATGTTGACGAAGGTGGCGGCCGTCAAAACGAAGGAAATGGGGATTTCTGTGGCTCCCCCGGTGCCGGCATCAGCCACCTACTCGATTCGGGAGTGTGAGGTTGTTGGTGAATCCGAGGATCTCGTGCATGTCGCGACGACGTGGACTGATACCGATGCCGATGGCTTCACTACGGCGGACAACGTCGTGTGGGTGGTTCGGCTCGATCCCGAAGGATGGCGAGTGGTTGGGATGGCAATGCGCGTGTTCGACGATATGCCGCCCCTGCTACTGAATTTTGAGGATCCGGAGGATATGGTCGCCAAGCAGGAACTGGTGGCCGCCGAATTGCAGAAGCGTCTCCAGGCCGAGAACTCCGGGGACGAAAGCGGCCTACGGGTGGGGCAACCGCAGACATCACGCACGGCCCGGGCCACGGAATCCGCCGTCGAATAACGGCGCTTTCGCGGGTTCTTCCGCGGCAAGTTTCGGCCGTTTTTTGAGCTATCAGCGCACATTTCCGGTGTTTCTTGACAGGAAATCTGCGCAAAGTACTCTCTTTACCTAGTTTTCGCAGACGGTACATCTTCGCCAACCCGCAGCCCTTGCAGGGCAGCGCTGCCGGTTGCTCGGGGGTTTCCGCTCGGGAACTGCTGGAGCGATCCGGAGATCGCTCAGTCGCTGCGATCCGGTGGCCGTCCTGGATCGGGGTTGAGAGATGACGGCCGCTGAATCGCCGTTGGCGTACAGTTCCATCCCTGGAGGTTTGAGATGAAGCGTTTTCTTGGAATTGCTGTTGCGATGTTTTTCGCGGTGGTGGCGATCGCCCTCACCGGCGCCGATTCGTCGGCTGTTGCCGGTCATGGCTGCCATGGTCGTGCCCGTTGCCACGGTCGGGTTCACCGTTGCCATGGTCGTGAGCGCCGCGAGCGGTGCCACGGTCGTCATCACCGCTGCCACGGCGAAGCCGTCGCTGAGTGTGGTGCGTGTGGTGATTGCGGCAGCTACGAAGGTGGCTGTAGCGACTGCGTGTCGGGCGGCTGCGCTGGCGGCGATTGCTCCGGCGAAGGCGTGATCATGGAAGGCACCCCGACGGAAGCTGCTCCGGCCGCTCCTGAAGCCCCGGCTGCTCCTGCGGCTCCGGCGAAGACCTGAGTGCACAACGTTTCCGTCGCGTCAGGTTAGCCCTGATGTCGCGACCGGTGAACGATGAAAAGAGACCGGGCTTCCCGTCAGGGAAGCCCGGTTTTTTTTGGGAAGTCGTCGGCCTACCGATCTGAGTTTCTCAGACCATCGCTCCAGATAACCCGCATGCGTTCCAGGCAGGCATATCGCTACTTTGTGTCCTCCTCGGGCAGCGGCCGACGGCGGCGTGGGCCCCGCGGCGGCTCCTGATCCGGGTTGGCAGCCTCGGCGGCCTTTCGCTCCGCGCGGCGCTTCGCCACCTCCTGCAACAGGCCCCCCACCAGGTCGATGACGGCGTCGGCGGTGGGATCTTGGCTCAACTCGGGAGGGAGCTTCGCCTTGAGCCCGTCGAGTGCCGTTGCGGCGGGCGGAGTTTCCTGAGGCCGCTCATCTTCAGGCGACGGCGGCGCGGTCGAGCGGGCATTTGCATCAACTGGTGGCGTGCCATGCGGCATCACTGGGGCATCGCCCCGCTGCGGCCCTGTCCCCGGCCGCCGCAGCCGCTCGATCACCTCGGCGAGGGCAGCGCCGGCGGTCTCCTTAATGCTGCCGTCGAAAAGCACCTGCGGCTCGTCGAGGGTTCCCCCCACGCCGAACGAAAACTTGCGGCCTGCCAAAGAGGCAATCACC
>JAQBZA010000310.1 GCA_027622795.1 Planctomycetota bacterium
CGAAAGCGAGGTTTCCTCCGAGTGAGCGAAGGCCTGGAGGGCCGTAGCGAACGTCCGGCGATGTGGCACGGGCAACCCCGGAGCCCACCAGAGCCAAATAGGTCATCTTCAAGTACGATATGGCTCATGACTCACGAAACCCTCTGGGCCCCGTGGCGGCTTGGCTACGTGCAGGGCCACGACACAGGTGAGCCGGCCACCGCGATCGAGCCGCAGCAGTGGCGGCCGAGCGCCGATCACGATTGCTTCCTTTGCCGGGCGACGGCTGCCGAGCCCGACCACGACCAGCAACTCGGTGTGGTGGAACGCACCAGCTCAAGCATCGTCGTGATCAATCGGTTTCCGTACTCCAATGGCCACCTCCTGGTGGCCCCCCTCGACCACCGAGCGGCGCTCACCGATCTCACAGACTCACAGCTCCTTGATCTTCAGCACTGCCTTACCTTCTGGTGTCGCGTCATCGAGGGCTGCATGCAGGCGCAGGGCTTTAATGTCGGGCTGAATCTGGGCCGTGTGGCCGGCGCCGGCCTGCCCGGCCATCTTCACTGGCATATCGTGCCGCGTTGGAGCGGCGACGTGAACTTCATGCCGACCATCGCCGGTGCCCGAGTGCTGCCGCAGTCGCTCGACAGCCTGTGGGAGCAACTGACCGAAGCCAAGCAACCCCTGTCGAACACCAGGTGACGACCACCATGACGCCCCCCGCTGGCTGGCAGGCTCGCGAGTCACTCCTCCTCGCCCCCTACGCGATGCATGCGGCCGACTCGGCGGGCCGCGTACACCTTGAGCCACCGCATCCGATCCGGAGCCCCTACCAGCGCGACCACGATCGCATCGTCCACTCGTCGGCCTTCCGTCGCCTTGCCCACAAGACGCAGGTCTTCACCGGCTACCTCGGCGACTACCATCGCAGCCGGCTCACGCACACGCTCGAGGTGACCGGCATCGCCCGTACGCTCGGCCGCGGGCTTGCTCTCAACGAGGATCTCGTGGAGACACTCGCCCTGGCCCACGACATCGGCCACCCGCCGCTGGGCCATGCTGGTGAAGACACGCTCGACGAACTTCTCGCTGACGAGGGGGGCTTCAACCACAACGCCCAGGCGTTGCGGATCATGGAGCTGCTCGAGACCCGCTATCCCGACTTTTCCGGCCTCAATCTCTCACGGGAGATCCTCGAGGCCCAGGCGGCACGGGTGAAGGGCCGCCCTGCGGCAGGCATCCGGCCCGCCGCCGCGCCGCTCCTGGAAACCCAGGTGGTCGATGCCGCCGACTCGATCGCCTACGACACGCACGATGCCGATGATGCCATCGAACTCGGGCTGGTCGCGCTCGAGGAGTTGCTCGAACTGCCCCTCGTGGCCGAAGCCGCCGCGCGGGCGGCCGATCGCTACGGCCCGCTCGATGGCATTGACCGCCGTCGGGCCGTGATCCACGAGCTTGTCGACATGCAGGCCGGTGATTTGATCAAGCAAAGCCAGGCTGCTCTTGCGAGGCTGGGCATCGATTCCGTGGCGTCGGTTCGCTCCCAGCAGACCGCCGCCGGTCAACCGCTGCGGATTGTCACCCACTCGCCACAGGTCGCCGCCGGCAAGAAAGACCTCGAGGCATTTCTGTTCCGCAAGGTCTACCGGAGCAAACGGGTAATGGGCGTGCGGCTGGCGGCCCAAGCAAAACTCTCCCGCCTCTTCCACTGGTACTGCGCCCACCCAGATTCAGTCGCCCCCAGCTACCGGGAACGAGTCACGACTGTCGGACTGCAACGCAGCGTGGCGGATTACCTCGCCGGGATGACCGATCGCTACCTGGAATGGGATTACGACCGCCGCGTGTGATATAATCCCCAGCATGGCCACGATCATCCTCCGCGTTATCTTCCTGCTGGTGTCGGCCGGGGTCGCCGTCCTCATCATTAATTCGGAATCTCTCCGTGACGCACCGACCTGGGTTCCCTGGACTGTCCTTGGAGGCATGATTGCCGGAACGGTGGCAATCATTGGCGTCGACGTGTCGCTTCGTCGGAAGGACCTGACGGTCATTACGGCGGTCTACTTCGGCCTCCTGATCGGAGTTTTTGTCACTTACATCGCTCTCTTGGCACTCGCTCCGTTTTTGCCGGCAAGCGCCCAGCATCCAGTTCGTCAATGGCTACCGCCCATCCTCGGTGCCGTGCTCTGCTACGTTTGCACAAGTCTGCTGTTACAGACCCGCAGCGACTTTCGATTCATCATTCCGTATGTTGAATTCGCTCGCGATGTGAAGGGACTGCGGCCCAACGTGCTTGATTCCACCGCAATCGTCGATGGACGCATTGCCGATCTGGTAGAAACTGGACTTTTTCAGAGTCGTTTTGTGGTGCCGACGTTCATCGTCGACGAATTGCACGAGGCGGCCGATTCACCCGACAAGTCTCGTCGCATTCGCGGGCGCCGCGGTCTCGATATTCTCAACCGACTCCGCGGTTGCAAACTCGTTGATCTTGAAGTGCTGGCAGATGATCTGGATTCCGGGTCTGACGCTTCTGACGAATCGAGGCTGGTCGAAATGGCGCGGCAGCTCCACGGTCGCATCATCACCAATGATGTCAATCTCTCAAAGGCAGCAACGGTGCGATCAGTCTCGACAATCAACCTCAACGAGGTGGCGTTATCGCTGAAGCCATCATTCGTGGCAGGCGACACGTTTGAGGTGCGGCTTGTAAAGCCGGGCGAGGAACCGGGCCAGGGAGTCGGGTATCTCGATGACGGGACCATGGTGGTCGTGGAAGGGGGACGCGACCGGATTGGCCGCAGCGTACGGGCGAGCGTGACGAGCACGCTTCAAACAACAGCCGGACGACTGGTGTTTGCCAAACCTGAAGCCTGACCGACAGCACCTCCGAACGAGACAGGGCTGGTGTGAGGAACACAACCACGTCGTCTCCGGGGGCCGGCTCTCCCACGCATGTGATCAGACCGTCCATCCAGTGCGGTATTCCCGCGTCAGCAGCGCGTTGGCATCGGCTCGTGATGATCTCAAGGCATCTCCGTCCCAGGCAAAATCCCCCTGCACTCGGTAGGCAATGTTCGCCAACAGCACCGCCTCGGTCAGCGGTCCCGCGTAGTCAAAGTGGCACGATGCCCGGGCCTCCCCGCGACAGGCATTCAGCCACTCCCGGTGGAACCCCGGCGATGCGTCGAGAGTTCGCGGGGGCTCCGAGACATCGGCAAATACTCCGGCCGGTAAGAGCTTCCACGCCCCGAACCCGCACAGCAGCAATCCCTCGGATCCGATAAAGAGCGTGTTGTGCTTGTCGGCCAGTTTCGGATCGATGCCCTTCTCACTGAGCACTCCTGGAATCCCCTGATACCAGTGGAGACTGACCGGCGGAAGCTGGGTCCCTGTCGAAGACGTGCGCGCCGCAAAATCAAGCCGACTCTGCAAAGCTTTCGGCGTGCGGTCGAGATCAGGTTCGGGACCGCTGGCTGAGACGTGTATTGGCCGTCCCAATTCGAGGGCCCAAAACGGTATGTCGAGGATGTGACAACCCCAGTTGCCGGTTTCACCCGTGCCAAACTCCCACCAAAACCGCCAGTCATAGGGCGCAAAACCACTGGAGTACGGCCGCTCAGGCGCCGGCCCCAACCAAAGATCCCACGCCAGGCCTGTGGGGGGAGCATCCGTTCTGCTCGCAACCGCAGGCATGCCTCGGCCGCTCTTCACCCAGGAGTGCACTTCGCGAACCTCGCCGATCATCCCGGAACGTACAAACTCCACGCCCGCGCGCAACCCAGTGAGGGCGTGCCGCTGGCATCCCAGTTGCGTAGCCACGTTCTTCACCCGAGCCGCCTCCGTGAGGCGCCTCACTTCTACGACTTCGTGGGCCAGAGGCTTCTCGAGGTAGATGTGCTTACCCCTCTCGATTGCCCACCACGCTGGGTGAAAGTGCGTATGGTCTGGTGTGCTGATAACGACCGCATCAATGTCCCGGTCCATCTCGTCGAACATGCGCCGAAAGTCGCTGAAGCGGCGCGCTGATTCATACTTTTCAAATGACTTGGCGGCTCTTCGCTCGTCGACGTCACACAAGGCAACAACGTTTTCTTCCTGGACCCCAGAAAGATTGGCAGCCCCCCGACCCCCGACCCCGATACATGCGATGTTCAGGCGTTCGGATGGCGCTGCTGCGGACGCAGAACGCACACTATGCGGAAGCGCGGCCCCACCGATCGCGGCAGCTCCGAGGGCCAGATTTGAGCCGCACCATTTCGAAAAGTGTCTTCTCGACACGCTCTTGTGCCTTGGGTCTCGATTCGGCATCGCGCACCTCCGATTTGCGAGTTCCTCTTTTCTCTTACAATAGTGTGAATCTGGAGATTTCGTCATGTTCGGCATCCGCTCCGCGTCTCAGGCTGTTCTCCTGTCTCTCCTTCTGGCAGGACGGGGCGGGGATGTCTT
>JAQBZA010000311.1 GCA_027622795.1 Planctomycetota bacterium
GCTCACGCTCGAATCGGGAAGCACCGACCTCAATGTGGCCACCAACAACAACCCCTTCGGCGGTCAGGTGGGCGCGAAGTTTGACTGGCGGTTTGCCCCACGGTGGCGATTTTCGGCGGTGCCGAAATTTCTGATCGCCGGCAACGCGATCACCAACACGTCGACCCTCGATGGCACGGGTGTCTATTCAACGCTCGGTGTCTTCTCCTGGCTCGGCTCGGTCGACACCGGCATCAACTGGGATCTGACCGAACGCTGGAGCCTGTGGATGGGCTATCGCGTGGTGGGCGTCGGGAATATTTCGCAGGCCGATCAGCAGTGGCCATCGGTCATCCCGCCGACCGCCGGCGAGCTCTCGGGGATCGCCGCCGGTTCGGAATCGATCATCCACGGCGGCTTCGCGGGCTTCGAGGCCAGGTACTAGTTTTACGCCTGCGGGGCCATCCCTGGCCCCCGTAGGCTTGGGCCTGCGCGACCACAGGTCGCTACGGCCAAGAAGCCCGCCCTCCAGGCGAGCCTCGCGTAAGCCGAAGCAGGCCCGACAGGGATGCGATGGCGAGAAAGCTCCCGTTCGAGAAGGTCGATGGCCGTATCATTGACGCTTGCTCTGGGAATTCCTAGTCTTGCGAAAAGTGAGAAACGATCCGCATGAGAATTGAGCAAGAGTGCCGCCATCAAAGTCTATCAACGAGAGTTGGTTTTACGCTCGTTGAATTGCTTGTGGTGATCGCGATTATCGGCGTCCTGATCGGTTTGCTCTTGCCAGCAGTGCAAGCCGCCCGCGAGGCTGCACGTCGTTCGAATTGCTCCAACAATCTTCGGCAACTGGGCCTTGCTCACCACTACTATCATGATCAGCAGGGCCATTTTGTCTCGTTAATCGGGCAGGATATTCGAAACACAAATCCCAGTATCTCGTCAACGACGTGGCCCTACCTGATTGAATGGTGGAGTGGCAACCTGCCGCTCCTACCCCACTACGAGGAGCAGGCTCGTTATGATGCCATCGTCAACTGGCTCATGACATCTGCCACCGACCAAACGTGGCAGCCATGGAGAAATCCCGCAAACCTCCCGGCGATGCAGCCGCAGATCGCCACACTCGCCTGCCCTTCTGACGGCAAGGTGGCCGCCTTCCACGGCTCCGGCACCCGCTGCACCACGAACTACATGTTTTCGATCGGTGACGTCGTCAATAATGCAGCTTATCCCGGAACGCGTCGCGGCATGTTCGGCCGCGGAATCATCGGCTCGTCGTCCGACTTTACAACGATTGCACGGGTGACCGATGGGCTCAGCAAGACGGTGATGATGTCGGAACGAGTGAAGGGACGGGATGGCTCGACGGCCGTTCTGGAAACTCAGGCTGCGAATGTGGGCGGCTTCAATACCAGTCCGATTGTCTGTCGATCGCAGGTCTCTGGAAACAGGTATACAGGTTCCGTGGCCGCCCGAGCCGGCCGCGATTGGATGTTTGCCCGCTCCGCATTCAACGGATTCAATACGGTGGCTGCACCAAACAGCCCCGGCTGCAATAGTGGCAATTCCCACGACTCGGCACATCACCTCATCCCGCCCACAAGCCGCCACCCAAGTGGCGTTAACGTGGCGATGGCGGATGGCGCCGTACGGTTCATTTCAGAAACCATCAGCACGGGTGACCTCAGTCTGCCGAATGTTTCTTCCGGTCCGAGTCCCTATGGCGTGTGGGGAGCAATGGGCACGACCGATGGCGGTGAAGCAGTCTCCGAATAGGGGTCATGGATGTGTATGGTGCGGAATGATTCGCCTTTTCTGATGGTTTTCTCGGTCGCTTTGCTAGCGATCGCGCCGCTCACTGGAGGGTGCGGTGCCCCCCCCGACGGCCGGCCTGAGCGGGTCGCTTTTCAAGCCCGGGTGAACATGGGAGGTTCACCGGTGGAGGGTGCTGTCGTCGTGCTCTCACCGCAGGGTGTCGGTGGTGCGGCGGCATCCGGCATCGCCGACTCCCAAGGAGTCGTACGATTCAACACATTCGAGGCGCAGGATGGAGTCGTGCCGGGAGACTATGGTGTCTCGGTCATGAAAACTGTTGTACCCGACGCGCCGGCCATCTCCCCGGATGACCCGGCCTACGATCCGGTGAAGGCGGGCCGCGCACCCCAACCAAAGGATCTCCTCCCTGCCCGTTACAAGAGTGCCGCAACCTCCGGACTCACAGTGTCGGTCATCGCTGCCACTCAAGTCCCTCATGAAATCAACCTCGACCCGTGATCCAAAACACTCCGCACACGTTATGATTCGGAACCAAACTGCCTGCGAACTCACCACCAAGAAGTGCGTGCCCTGTGAAGGGGGTGTGCCGAAGTATTCTCCCACCGAAGCCGAGGCCCAACTGGCCGCAGTGCCAGGCTGGCAACTCACCCACGACGGCACACGCCTTCGCCGTGACTGGAAGCTGAAGAACTTCCGCGACGGGATCAAGTTGCTCAACAACGTCGGCGCCCTCGCCGAACGTGAGCAGCATCACCCCGATCTCCACCTCGAAGGCTACCGCCACGTGTGGATCGAAATCTTCACGCACGCCATCGGCGGGCTGTCGGAAAACGACTTCATCCTGGCCGCGAAAATCGACCAGGTCGCACCAGCGTAGGACAGGCTCTAGCCTCTGTAGGATAGGTTTCAGCCTGCCTGAATTGTCGACAGGCTGAAGCCTGTCCTGCTCCGGCCCCTACCCGCCGCAGTAGTCAATCGCGCGGGCGATCTCGCTCTTAAGATCTTTGCGGGCCACGATGCGATCGACGAAGCCGTGCTCGAGCAGAAATTCGCTCGTCTGAAAGCCTTTCGGCAGCTCCACCCGGATCGTCGCCTTGATCGTCCGCGGCCCGGCAAAGCCGATCAGCGCCCGCGGCTCCGCAAAACAGAGATCGCCGAGCGAGGCGAAGCTCGCCGCCACGCCCCCCATCGTCGGATTGGTAAGCACCGAAATGAAGAGTCCGCCGGCCCGCGAATAACGCGCCAGCGCTGCCGACACCTTCGCCATCTGCATCAGCGAAATGATGCCCTCGTGCATGCGAGCGCCGCCGCCGGAGGCGCTGATGATGATCAGCGGGAGCTTCTGGTCGGTGGCCCGCTCCACGAGCCGCGTGAGCCGCTCGCCCACCACGCTCCCCATGCTGCCCATGATGAAGGCCGAGTCGGTAACGCCGCAGGCCACGCGGCGGGCCCGGATCATGCCGGTGCCGGTGAGGGCGGCGTCGGAAAGGCCGGTCCGCTTCTGCTCAGCCACGAGCCGATCGGCATAGGGCTTCTTGTCTTTGAACCCGAGCGGGTCGGCGGGGCGGAGGTCGCCATCCCATTCCTCGAAGGTGCCCGGGTCGAGCAGCTGCCGGATTCGCTCCGCAGCCGACACATACCAATGAAAGCCGCACTGCGGGCAGACATTGAGCAGCTCCTCCGCCTCCTTGCGATAGATCGTGGCCCGGCAGCCATCGCACTTCTTCCACAGCCCCTCGGGCACGCCCCGCTTGGGCCGCGGGGGCCGTGGGGCCGGCATATCGGGCGGCGGGGGCGTTGCCGATCCGGGGGCCGCGACGTCGGCGGCGGTCAGGCTTGAGCGGGTCCGGCGTTCCATGCGATTGAGCGGGACGAAAAGCGGAATGAAGCAACTGCGGGCAAAGCGTTGCTGACTGGAGCGAGCAGTGTACCGGGAAAACCGTGTTCGCCGCTGCGCCAGCCGCGGACCGCTTTCAGCCCAAAACCGGCTGCTGCCGCATGAACGGCTTCCAGCCTGCGGCAATCGGCAGGTCGACGACGGCCGGCACCGCTCCGTCGCGGTCCCACAGGTCGCCCAGCGGGTCGCCGGCCACTGTCCAGCGGATGATCCGGTCGAGTGGATGCGGCACGACAACCGCCACGCGGCCCCCCGGATGGCGTTTCAAAATCCGTTCCACCACTCCCTCCACCCGATCACAGGCCTCGTCGAGCGGCTCCCCCTCCGGCGGCATCACGGCCCACGGGTTTTCCTCCCACTGGCGGGCCAGCCGCGGCTGCCGGCGACGAATCTCCTCCACGAGCATGCCCTGCCAGAGCCCCTGATCGAGGTTTTCCAGATCGGCCAGCGACCGGGGCCGCAGGCCCAGCAGACGCCCGATGATGGTGGCCGTCTCCTCGGCGCACGGGCCGTCGGCCATGTAGAGCGTGTCGGGGGGCGAGGCGGCGAGTTCGCTGGCTGCCGCTTCAGCCTCCGCGATGCCGACGTTGGAAAGAGGAATCTCGAGCGTGCCACGGATGCGGCCGAGCAGGTCGTACTCGGTCGCGCCGGAACGAATCACCAACAGGTGCGCTGGGGACAAGGGAGGGATGCACTCCAGGAGGAATCAGGCGGCAGCACGGGCCCGGTCTTGAAGTTCGGCGATCGCCCGGGCGTAGTTCGCCGCGTGGATCACAGAAC
>JAQBZA010000312.1 GCA_027622795.1 Planctomycetota bacterium
GACTGCACGGAAATCGGGCACAGTTTCGCCGCACCTGAGCCGCCGCGATTTTGCCGGTGTCGCCACCGTCACAGCCGTCGCGCTTGCGACCAAGCCCGCCGCTGCCCGAGCCCGCCGGCTCGGCAATGAGAAGATCATCGGCTCAGGGGCCCATCAGTTTCGCGTCCGCCACAACTTCCCGCAGCTTCCCGCGCCCTACACATGGCAGACCACGCACAACGTGGCGGTCGACGCGGCCGGCAACCTCTACGTGATCCACGAAGGAAGGAAGGATCGGAAGGACCATCCGGCAATTTTTGTCTTTGACCCCACTGGGAAATTCATTCGTGCCTTCGGAAGTGAGTTCCAGGGCGGTGGCCATGGGATTGAGGTTCGTCAGGAGGGCAGTGAGGAGTTTCTTTACGTCTGCGGCTATCAGGGCGTGAAAGCGTTTGCGAAGATGACGCCGCAGGGGGAGATCGTCTGGTTTCGCAAGGCGCCGATGGAGTCGGCCGCCTATGCTCCGGGTGAAGACACCTCGACCAAGCCGAGTTGGAACCGGCAGGGCTTCCTGCCCACCAACTTCGCCTTCCTCGATGACGGCGGCTTCCTGCTCGCCGATGGCTACGGCACCTTCAAGATCCATCGCTACGATAAAGATGCGAAGTGGATCAGCTGCTTTGGTGGCGCCGGCAACGGGGAGGGCACGTTCAACACGCCCCACGGCATCTGGATCGATCGTCGCCCCGCGGCCGATGGCTCGCCCCGTGAGCCCTCGATCGTGATTTGCGACCGGGCCCATCACACGCTCCAAGTCTTCTCGATGAAAGGCGAATACAAGGAGACGGTTACCGGTTTTGGCCTTCCTGCCAACCTCGACACCTGGCGCACCCTGATGGTCGTGCCCGAACTCAAGGCCTGCGTGACGCTGCTCGACGAGGCCAACAAGCCGGTCGTGCAGCTTGGCCGAGCAGTGGAGCGACTCGACGAAATCAAGAACCTGCGGAGCCTTCCCGACCAGTGGACGGATGGTGAATTTGTGCATCCCCATGACGCCTGTTTCACGCCCGATGGAGATCTCTTTGTCGCCGAGTGGGTGGCAACCGGTCGCATCACCAAGCTCGAGCGGATCTCGTAGATGAAAGCGTCAGGAGTGTGAGCAATGCGTCGCCTATTTCTTATCTTCGTCATTGCGATAGGGCTGACAGATGTGCTGCTTGGTCAGGCGGTCGCCGAGCCCAACTACGACGAGACGAAGGTACGGTCCTTCGTGCTTCCGGACGTGCTCGCCGGCCCTGACGGTACGCCTTCGACCACAGGGGAAGCCTGGTGGAACGTTGCCCGACCGCACCAGTTTTCAGTCCTTGAAAAAAGTGTGTACGGCCGCCGGTTGCCCCCCGCCTTCGCCGCCCCAGTGGGCGACGTCGAGCGGATCAACGTGACGCTTGCGGACGGCCTGAAGGCGATCCGACTTCAGGCGCAGCTTCGCATGGGCCGGAATCCTGAGGCTTCAACCGTCGATGTCCTTCTCTACCTTCCCGCATCAGAAACTCCATCACCGGTCTTCCTGAAACTGAACTTCAAGGGCAATCAGGCCGAGCATCCCGATCCCGGCATCCATCTTTGCGAGGCGTGGCTGCCGAGCGATGAAAAAAACGGCATCGTCCAAAACAAGGCCACTGCTGCATCGCGCGGCACTCAATCGCGTCGGTGGCCTGTCGAAGCAATGGTCTCGCGAGGCTATGGCATGGCGACAGCCTGTTATGGTGACATTTTCCCCGACCGACCCGACGGCCGAGCCGAAAGCGTGCTGGGCTCGCTCGGCCGGCCTGTGGAAGGCAACCTGCCGTCCGACGAACCGGGGGCGATTGCAGCCTGGGCCTGGGGATTGTCGCGAATCCTCGACTGGCTCATTCAGGTGCCCGAGGTCGATCCCACTCGCGTCATCGTGGTGGGCCACTCCCGCAACGGGAAGGCAGCCCTGTGGGCCGGCGCCTGTGATGAGCGATTCGCCATGGTGGTTTCCAATGATTCGGGCTGCGGAGGCGCTGCCCTCGAACGGCGGAATTACGGTGAGACAATTGCCGACATCACAACGCGATTCCCCCACTGGTTTTGCCCCGCGTTTTCAAGCTACGCCGGCCGCGAGGAAACCCTGCCGTGCGACACACACGTCTTGCTGGCCATGACTGCACCCCGGCCGCTCTATGTTGCCAGTGCAAGCGAAGACCGGTGGGCTGATCCGCATGGTGAGTTCCTTGCTGCCGTCGCCGCAGAGCCCGTTTGGAGACTCTTTGGGGTGACCGGGCTCGGCACGACCGAGTGGCCGGCAATCGATACGCCAATCGGCGCGAGGATTGGCTACCATGTCCGGTCGGGAGGCCATGACCTCCTTGAGTACGACTGGCAACGGTTCGCCGACTTTGCCGACAAAAATCTTCCCGAACAGAAGCCGCCCCATGCGCCGGATGGAGCCACGGCCTTCCAGCCGATCCAGCAGCCGCTGCCGGTTCTGCCTCCTCCGGATGCGATTCTTCTCTTCGGAGACGGCCGCGAGGGGCCACCGAGATTCACGAACATGGCCGGCGGCCCGATCAACTGGCAGATCATGGATGGCAGCCTCGTTGTGAACACGACCAAAGGTCACTCCAATCACATCCTCTCGACCATCCCATTCGAGGATGCCGACATTCATGTCGAATTCATGGTCGCCCCCGAGGCCCATGGCAACAGCGGGCTCTACATTCATGGTCATTACGAGATGCAGATCTACGACTCGTTTGGCACTGATCCACCCACCGAGCAGGACGAGGGCGCCCTCTATCGCTTCGGGAAACCGCTTGTGAATGCCTCCCGGCGAACCGGTGAGTGGCAGGTCTATGACATCCGTTTCATCGCCCCGCGGCGGGACGCCGCCGGCCAGATCACGCAGGCGGGGAGCATTACGGCATGGCTCAATGGCTCGCTTGTGCAGCAAGGCATCACTTTCACGGAGCCCCGCTCGCCATATATTCCCTACCGCCACGGCGTGACCGATTATCTGAGGGATGTCGAGACACTCCTGCGAAAGACTGGAGCCGGTCCGCTCTTTCTCCAGGATCATGGCAGTCCTACCCGCTTTCGCAACGTGTGGATCAGGCCGCTCAACAGGAAGTAAACAGCTGGTAGGTTTGTCACCACGGAATCCCCGCGTTACCCTCTGAGTCGTTCACGCTCAAACCCCGTCCCTTGGGAGGTCTTCATGCCAAGGCTTTCGTCATCCGTCGCCCCGACGGCATCCCGCCGTGAGTTTTTCAAAGTCACCGCCACGGTCGGGATCACCGCTGCTGCTCCCTATGTGATCACGTCAAAAGCACTTGGCGACTCAAGCACGCCGCCGGCCAGCGATCGAATCGTGATGGGCGGCATCGGCATCGGCAACATGGGCAAGGGGGACCAGGGGGCCTTTTTAAATCGCCCTGACGTGCAGTATGTCGCGGTCTGCGATGTTCGACAGAAGTGGCGGGAGGAGGGCAAGTCGCGGGCCGACGCGAAGCACGGCAACCAAGACTGTGCCGCCTACATCGACTTTCGGGAGCTCTTGGCCCGCACCGATATCGACGCCGTTCATATCGCCACCCCCGACCATTGGCACTCGATCATGACCATCGCCGCCTGCCGGTCGGGTAAGGACGTGTATCTTCAGAAGCCTGAGACGCTCACGCTCCGCGAGGGCCCGCTGATGATCGCTGCCGCTCGCCGCTACGGCCGCGTTGTGTCCGGCGGCAGCCAACGGGTACTGGGCGACTATCGCGGTATTGTCGATCCGATCTGGGCCGGCGAGATCGGCAACGTCAAGTCGATCGATATTTCGGTTGGCGGCCCGTCGATGCCCTGCTATCTCCCCGCCCAGCCCACACCTCCCGATATCGACTGGGACCTCTGGCTCGGGCCTGCCCCGTGGGAACCGTACAACTCGGGTCGCTGCGATGGCAACTTCGGCACCGGTGGAAACAGCTGGCGATCCTATGTCGACTACTCAGGCGGCAGCCTCACCGACTGGGGTGCCCATCACTTTGGCGGAGCGATTTTCGCCGCCGATCTGCGGGAACTGCAGCCAACCGGAGTGACCTATCACCCAGCTGCGGCCGACGGCAAAACAGCCGGATATGTGTCGGTGACCTACCCCAACGGTGTCGAAATTTTCCACAATCGACCGGCACATCTGCGGCCAGTTCCATCGATTTCACACCAGGGTTCGATTCAGATCGCGGGCGACGGCAAGCCTCGCGCAGCCAAACCCATACCGCTCTACCGCAACGGTGAAACCAGCATCTATGGCGACTTCATCGAGTGCGTGAAGACTCGTCAGCGGCCCTTTCGAGACATCGAGTTGGCAGTCAATACGATGACAGCCCCGCACATGATCGCCATTGGCTATCGTCTCGAGAGATCCCTCGCGTGGGAT
>JAQBZA010000313.1 GCA_027622795.1 Planctomycetota bacterium
CGGCGACGGACTACGCCACGAGCCTGCGGCGGCTGCGTGATCGGCTGGCCGCAGACCTCGGCGTCGAGTCGCTGCCATTCGTGTTCGGACAGGTGCTGCCCCATAAACCGGCCGTGGCCCGGTTCACGCACCGCCATGAAATCCGGGCCGCGATGGCAGCGGCCGACGAGCGGTCCGGACGGCCCGAGGCTCTTCCCCGGGCCCGAATGGTATCGACCGACGGGTTTGGCCTGCTGCCCGACACGGTCCACTACGACGCGGGCGGGCAGGTGGCGCAGGGCCGCGCCTTCGCCGCGGCCCTGCTGGAGATCGGCGAGTCCCCCGAACACCGCTGACTGCCGCGGTCTCCATGTGCGACGAAGCGGCTGTCCATGAGTTGCGGCTCGATGCCCAGCTCCCGCCAGCGGTGGAGATAAAAAGCGAGCGGTGCGTAGTCGATCGCCGGCAGCGAGTTACCGACCACCCGCATCCTAAGATAAATGATTTTTTTTGGAGAGATTGCGTTTTTCGCCACGCAGTTCCCGTCCCGTTGATTAGGCTCTTCACAAGCCGGCGAGACAATCTCTCAACGTTCGAAGGGCAACAGGTTCTGCTGAAACCTATGGGGATCAATCGACTTTGTGCTCGCGGTACGCGGCGACGAATCCAATCGATTAGCGGCCATTTGGGACGAGAGTGCCATGAAAAAATTTGAGCGGATTTCCAAGTGCCTGTTGGCCTTCTGCAAGTGCCTGCTGGCCTTCTGTTTGTTTGCTCTGGCCCTGTTCGCCGGGTCGGCCAACGCAACGCTGATTGTCACGAACGGCGATCTCGAATCGCCCGACATCGGTGGCCTTGGTTGGCAGACGATGCCCAATCCTTGGTTCGAATCGACGGCCCAAGCGCGGCAACACTCCAAGAACTTCATCAAGTCGGATGCTGGAAACGGTTACACAAAGTCTCAGCATATCGCGTTCGCTCCCAACGCTTATGTGTATCAATCCCTCGGCAGCAAATCCAGCGGAGAAACCGGCATTGACTGGACTTTCTTTCAGGGGCGATTCAGTGACAATAACTCGACCGCAGGCTTCAGCATCAGCTTCTACGAAGGCAATGGAGTTTTCGCCGGGGCCAATGGCACGGACGTTGCCGGTGTGGGACTAACACAGATTGACTCCACGTACTTCGCCCCACTGGGTAACCCGGGACCGGACGGACGCATCAATACGGGAACGCTCGATATCACGAGCGTGGCGGACGGGACAGAGATCTGGCTCCGCATCGGCAGCGACAGCGGCGGATATGCGCCGGTCGACGATGTTGCGATTATGGTGGTTCCCGAGCCCGCCACGCTGGCGCTGCTGGGTCTGGGCATGATTGGACTGGTGATACGTCGGAAGTTAACCGCCTGCAGGAGCAGTGGTATCTCCGCGGGCCGCAGGGCGTGAGCCATCCGGCCTGCTGTTCATCTCGCGTTCTCGGCGCGCATTGTCTTGCTGTGCCCGTCATCCACGTCATCCTCCCGCACGATCCCGAGAATCCCGATCACACCCGTGACATGGCCGCCGTCCTTGACGCCCGGCACGTGGCCGGGATAGCCCGGGTGTCGCTGCCACTGGGATTCACTCCGCGAGGAGTCGCCTCTGCCCAAGTGATTCCCCGGGCCGGTGCCGGCATTGCCCGCGTAATGCGTCAGCGCGATCACCTTCGGCCGCTCGATGCCCGGAAAACACCCGCCGTGCGTGAAGTGACCCCTTCTGGGCGGCAAAAAGGGACAGGCACTGTTTGCTGTCGCAAACGGAGCCGGTTCGGCGGCCGTCGGCCACGCGTCGCGATGACGCTCGTGGAGTTGCTCGTGGTGATCGCCATCATTGCCCTGCTGGTGGCGTTGCTCCTGCCCGCCGTGCAAGGGGTGCGGGAGTCGGCCCGCCGGGTCTCATGCGCGAACAACCTCAAGCAGCTCGCGCTCGGCTGCCTGGGCCACGAGCAGAGCCTCACGACGCTGCCTTTCGGTCGGAAGTACGACATCTGGGACACCTATACCTGGACCCAGGCCACGCTGCCCCACGTCGAGCAGCAGGGCGTGTACGACGGCTACTGGACGTATCCCCAGACGGGCTTCGTCCCAGCGATGCCGGGGCCCAACGGGCCGATCGGCGACGAGGCCCGCCTGCGGGCCTCCCGGCATGCGCATGTCCCGGTCTTCTACTGCCCGAGCGACACGAGCCCCACGCCGAACGAGACCACCACCGGGGCCTACGGCTTCCTCCGGGGCAACTACACCGGCTGCGTGGGCTCGGGCGACATGTACGGCAACGCGGTCGATGCCACCAGCGGCCCGTGGGGCAAGGGTATCTTCGCCGTCCTGCCGCGCCAGTCATTCGACAATGGCGGATCGTTTCGCACGTCGTCGGGCTCGCTCCGCGACGGTGCCTCCAACACCCTGATGCTCTCGGAACTGATCGTGCCCGACGTGCCCAATCCCCGCTGGGGCGGCCCGATGGGGGAGATCATCTACGGCAACATGGGGGGCGCGCTGTTCTCCGCCGCCACCACGCCCAACACGAGCGTACCCGACCGCGTCCGCGGTCCTTGCCCCCAGCGGCAGGGCGACGCCCGCTATCCTGCTCCCTGCGTCGACCTGCCGAGCGGCTGGTGGCAGCCGGCGGGTGAGGCTGCCTACGCCGCTGCCCGGAGCCGTCACCGGGGGGGCGTCACGATCGCGCTGGCCGACGGGGCTGTGCGGTTCATCGGCGATCAAGTGGATCTCTCACTGTGGCGCGGGATCGCCACGCAGGCCGGCGGCGAGCCGGTGGTGCTGCCATGAGGCGGACGATGACGACGCCCACGTGCACCCGATCGCCGCTGGCGGGAACGCGACAGCCTGACGGCGGCAGGGCGTGGCTCGCGGCCGCGTTGGCCGTGCTCGCCGCCGTGGCCGGCTGCGGCGGGCCACCACAGGCAAGTGTGCGGGGCCGCGTAACCCTCGACGGCGAGCCGCTGGCCCACGGCACGATCGCCTTCCTGCCGGCCGACGGGAAGGGCCCGACCGCCGGTGGCCTCGTCACGGCCGGTGGCTATGAGGTGCGGGGCATGGCTCCGGGCCTCAAGCTCATTCGCGTCGAAGGCTTCGATGCGGAAGTGGCGTTTCCCGCCACGACAGCCGAGCTCGCCGCACAGGCCGCGGCCCGACCCCGGAAGGCCTCGGAGCCGACCGGAGCGGCGGGAATCGTCCCCGCGGACGCCGCGGGCAACAACGCCGAGCGGGAGCTGGCCGCCGGCGAGCAGGTGATCGACGTGGCGATCAGCCGGCGGGGTGCGAAATGAGGTCTGCGGGGCGCAGGCGGCACGGGGTCGGTGTGGCTCAACGGCCAGACGGTGACCGGCAGCGGCGGCAGCGTCAACCCGAATCGGATCGGCGGTTTTGATCCAGCCATGAAGGCAGGTCAGTCGGCCGGGAGCCCGGCGAGAATCTGGCCCGCGTCGAGGTCGCCGGCCTGCCAATCGATCGCCGCCAGGGTCTCGCGGGCCGCGGCAGAGAGCGGCAGCCGCCAGCGGTCGCAGAAGACGTCGGAGAGATCCCGGCCGGCGGCCACCGAGGCCGCCACGAGCCAGGCCCGACACTGGGCCAGCGCGTCTGCCGGCGTGTCGGGCCGCACGGGCGGGCACTGCATCAGAGCCGCGAAGAATCGCTTGGTCCAGGCGTCTCCCCCGCAGTCGCGGCGGAGTTTGAGCATCGCCGAGGCGTAGAGCACCGGCTGGTCGCTGGGGCCCTCGAAGCCCTCCAGCCGCGCCGCCTTCTCCGGCAGGCCCCCCTGCATCGTGAACCCCCGCAGAAACGTCATGGTGCCCGCTGCGTACACCGCCTCCGCCTTTTCGATCGCCGCCCGCAGCGCGGCCTCCGGATCCTCGCAGCCCGTCGCGTCCATGCACGAATACCGCATGAACACGGCGTACCCTGTGATGAACGACGAGTGTCGCCCGCCAAATACGTACCAGTTCCGCCCCATCTCGTAGAAGTAGTAGTGCGGGAAGGCCGCCGGGTTCTGACGGACGACCGCGAAGTCGCGGTCGAAGCCGGCCACCTCGATCCCGGTGAAGCCGATTCGGCCGCAGCCGATGCCGCAGGTGAGCCGTCGGTCGGGCACGGCGGCCAGCGTGGGCCGGCCTGCGAGGCATTTGTGCCTGCCCGGCTCGACACCAACCACCGCCGCGTAATGCTCCCAGCCGGCGTCGAGCCGCCGCAGGAAAATCTCCATCGTGCCGCGGTCGAGATCGGCGGCCGGCGTCAGGAAGACCACGGCCCGCCCGAGCCAGGGATGGAGCTGCGGCTCGATGCCCAGTTCACGCCAGCGGTCGGGATAAAAAGCGAGCGGTGCGTAGTCGATCGCCGCCCCGGGTTCCGGGGCCGCGGCAATCGCGGCCGGGGCCG
>JAQBZA010000314.1 GCA_027622795.1 Planctomycetota bacterium
ATCACATTTGAGCGGCGGAGCTGGCAGCTCGTCTGGCAGATGCTTTTTCCGATGCTGGTCATCGTATCGATGATCTGGTCGATCTTCTGGATCGACATCGAGTCACTGGCTGATCGGCTGAACGTGTCGTTCATCGGCATCCTGACAATCGTGGCCTACCAGTTCGTCGTGATGGACAACATGCCGCGGATGTCCTATCTCACGTTTACCGACACGCTCCTGCTCGTGTCATTCGTGACGATGTCGGCCACGATCCCGCAGAGCCTGTTCATCCACTCGCTCGTGCGGAAAGGCCGCCAGCGAGACGCCATGGCGATCGACCGCCTCTGCCGCTGGGTCTTCCCGATCGCGTACACGCTGCTCGTCGCCGCCACATTCGCCTGGTACCGGATGACGTAGCTCGCGGCGACTGCTTTGCATTCGTTATGGCTGTAGCGACGATGTGACAACCTGCGAAAGGTAGGCGAGAGGGTCGGCGAACGCTCGAGGAGCGTTGGGCGTATCCTCGCCCCGCGACAATCTGAAAGACCGCGAAGCGGCGACTTTTGCCGCCCTCGAGCCGGCGATTCGCGTAGGCTGGAAGCTCTAACGCGTTACCGGGGCCGTGGCGGCGGCGGTGATGATCTGCGGCCGGGCGGCGAGGCGAACCTGGTCGATCGTCGTGGCCAGTTGCTCGATGGTGCGATCGTCGAAGGGGCCCACTTGGACACCGTACACGCGGCCCCGGGTGTCGAGGATGGCCACGCTCGGCACGCCCTTCACCACCCCAAACTGCTGATCCATCGTGTCGCCAAAGTCGAGCCAGACCGGTAGCTGCGGAGACTCCTTGCGGATCCGCGCCCGCACCACCGGATGCATCGCCCGCGGCACCTCGGTGAGGCAGGCCACCGGGATCGCATGCACGTTGGGCACACGAACCTCCGCCGGCCAGCCGGGAAGGCCGGTCACCGGCTGTTTTGTCCATTCGGCATCGCTCGCTGTGGCAGCCGTCGGATGGAAGCGAATGTGGAGTTTCTTGCCAATGTCATGGGCTGCTTCAGCCCCCTTCCGTTCGGCAAACACGAGCACGACCACGTCGCCGAGCAGTTGGCCTGTTTCCCGCCGGGTGCGAAATTGATCCTCCAGCGCGATGTTCACCACCCGTCCGCTGGTGTCGGCTCGGGCACACCGCTCAAGAATGCCTGCCATGCTCGTGACTGCCATGACGAAAGCAAGGACGAGGCGAATCGAAGACGGCCGTGAGGGCAAGCAGATCGACATGGGAACACCGATACGGGTGGCAGAAGATCGAAACCGATTTGGGGAGGTACCAAGCCTGGGGAGCCCAACACAAGCCCGACGCCCCGCTCAGTCATCGGTTGAGTCGCCGGGCCGCAGCATCGCCAGCACGACCGGCAGGAAGACCAGCGACGTAAACGTACAGGTCGTCACCCCCAACGTGAGCACTCTGCCCAGACTCTCCAGTCCCTTGTGGCTGGCCACCATCAGCGCGCCAAAGCCAAGAATGGTTGTCAGGGCGTCGACGAGCACGGCATTCGCGGTGGAAGCACTGATGGAATACGGGCCCGGTCGCTCGAGGGCGTCATGCACGATGTGCACGCCGTAATCGACAGCAATCCCCAGAATCAGCGGAATGCCGATCAGATTGGCCGGATTAAGATCGATGCCCACCAGCCCCATCAGCCCGAGCGTCTGGGCCATCCCGATGGCCAGAGGCAATCCCGCCAGCAGGGCATACGTGATGCTGCGGAAGTCGAGCCACAGCACGACCAGAATCACCGCCAGGGAATAGAGGGCCGCCTGCTCGTAGCTCCGTTTCATCTCGAGCGACGCCTCGTAGGCCTGAAGCGGATTGCCGGTGGCCCGGGCATCGACGCTCCGCACATCCTTCACGAATTTTTCGAGCGACTCGAAGTTCCAGATGTCGCCGCGGCCGTAGATCTTCAGCAGGTGCTTGCCACTTTGGCCCACAAATCGCTCGACGAGGCTCGGAGGCAGATCATCAAGCGCCGGTGGCTCGGGGTTGGCCACGCCGGCCAGGGCATGGAGCCGGCTGAGCAGTTCGCCGGCCGACCGCTGCTGAAACGTTGCCAACGCGCGGAAGCATTCCTCCGGCGGCATCCGCCGGAGGGCTTCACGGGTGCGTTCCAGGTGCCAGGCGGTCCGTAATCCTGCTGGTCGCTTGGCGGCCTCGGCCTGGGCCCAGGCGAGCGTTTCGCCGAGGCTGTCGAGGCGATCGACCGGAATTTCCGGTGGCCGCTCGGGCAACGTGCCGAGCCGGTCGTGGATGCGGCCGATGATCGGCTGCTTGAGATCCTCGTCAACCGGCAGCAGCGAGGCGATCTCATCGACCCGCTCCACGCTCGGCAGGTTCTGCAATGCCTCCTTGCGGGCCAGCAGCTCTTCCCGGGAATCGGCGATCGACAGGGCATACCACACGCTCTGGTCGCATTCCTCGAGCAGCTTTTTCTCCACGGCCACGCTCTCGAGGCCATCGGCCTGCAGGTTGAGCAGGTTGTGGTCGTACTTGAGTTCGTGGAGGCCCGACGCAATGGCAAGCGTGACGGCCATCGAGGCGAGCGCCACAAACCGCGGATACTTGAAGATCGGCGCCAGCCAGGAGTGCACCGGCACCGGCTGGGGAATGTGCTTCCCAAAAGCACTTTGATCGACCAGGGCGATCACGGCCGGCAGCACCAGGAGCTCCGCGGCGGCGCACAGCAGGATGCCACCAGAGGCGATCGTGCCCAATTCCGACACGCCGACGAAGCTCGTCAGCGAGGCGGAGAAGAAGGCGACCGCGGTGGTGATGGCCCCGGTGAGGATGCTCGGCCCCACGGCGCCGCTGGTCTCGAGAAGGGCTGCCTCGCAACCGAGCCCCCGCCGACGGCCCTGCAGGTAGCGGGCGACATAGTAGGTGCCATAGTCGATCCCGACACCGATCATCGTGACGGTGAAGGTGACGCTGAGGATGTTGAGATGCCCCACACTGGCAGCGGCCCAGGCGAAGGCCCAGGCCATGGCGATCACGAGTACCCCGTTGGCCATCAGCGCGTGCCGCACACCACCAAAGCCGGCCGTGATCACCAGCGCTACCGCCAACAGCGACAGCCCGCTGGCCCAGACCATCGACTGCTGGCTGGTCCGCATCTCATCGTCTTCCATGATCGGCAGGCCGGTGAGGCCGATCGTTGCAGACGGATGGCGGGCGGCCACCTCGTTGATGATGCGACGCAGTTCGTCGGTCGCGGCCGAGGCACCGGCGAAGCCTCCTTCGGTCTTCGCCAGTCGCAGGAGCACGAAGCCCAGCTTCCCGTCCTTGGCGAGGAGGTGCTCGCTGGAGAGATCACGAAGTGTCGAGAGCGACTCGGGCATCGGTGGCCACGGCGACGGAATCGCCGCGGGTGACAGAGCCCGATTGGACGGGTCGACACCGGCCAGCAGGCTTTCGGTGTAGCGTTCAAGAACAGCCGCCGGGTCTTGGTCCCGCTGGCCGCCCTGGGCCTGCCCGCCGGCGACCATCTGCCCGGCCATGCCGGCCACCATCGAGCCGGCCTTCAGCTGCGGCCAGCCGCCATCGATGATCGGCTGTGTCTGCTCGACGAAGCGTTCGATCGCCGCCAGGTCGGCGGGTGAGAGGTAGTGGAGCCCCTTGCCGCGAATCGCCGAGAGATCGACCTCATGGAGGACGGAGTGAAAGAGGCTGTCTTGCCGGGCGGCCTCTCGCGACACCTCCTCGAGCACCCGGATCACCTCCTCGCGAGTCGGCCCCTCCACCACGATCACGGCATCGTCGTCGTCACCAAACTCGGCGATGTAGTCGATCCAGAGCTTGTTGTATTCGCTCTCCGGATCGAGCAGGTCGACCCGGCTCACCTTGTAGCCGAGATGTTTGGCGGCGTAGACACCGCTGGCGACCGCCAGCAGGATCGCCACCAGCGTGATCACCGCCGGCGCCTGCAGGCAGAGCCGCGTCCAGGCCACGAAGCCGCGGCTCAGCAGGCTCTTGGGCCGCGCGGCAGGCTTGCCGGCCTCGTCATCCGTGAGGGGTGCACCCTGATCGTGATCGCTATCCATGGAACGAGCGATCGTAGGGAACCTGCGCAGCGGGGCCAAGCCACGCTCGCCGGAGCCATGGCAAGCCGGGCAGGCTGGGCAACCGCCGGAAAAACAAACGGAATGATTGGGCCCGACGATCGTCACAGGCCGAAAAGTTTTCCGGCTGGAACGGCGCGACGTCGCCTCCGGCTCCACCACGGGGTTGCAGGGGGGCTTATGAGATCGCAGTGCATGTCGGCCATGCTGGCCGGCGTCGGGATCGTCTGGTTTGTTGCCGGGGCGAACGCGGCGGAGGAATCGATCACTCCCGAAGCAGCCGCCGTGGAATCACTCGC
>JAQBZA010000315.1 GCA_027622795.1 Planctomycetota bacterium
CGTACCGCACTTTGCGACAGGCTGAAACGAATCCTACTTCCCGACTCGACCCGTCGGCGCGTTGATAGGCTGAGGCTTGTTTTTCTTTTTCGTGACAGGCTGAAGCCTGTCCTACTTTGCCGACCGGGCGACGCTTACCCCACCTTCACGTACGGATCGCCCTTCTTCCAGTTGCAGGGGCAGAGTTCGTCGCTCTGCAGTGCATCGAGCACGCGGAGCACCTCGGCCACATTGCGGCCCACGCGGCCCTGGTTCACATCCACCCACTGGATCACGCCGTGCGGATCGACGATGAAGGTCGCCCGCAGGCAGTAGCCCTCGCTCTTCTCGAGGATGCCGAGTTCCGGAGCGAGCTTCTGCGCCGCGATCAGCGGGTAGGCCAGATCCTTGAGGTCGGCGTGCGACCGCCGCCACATCATGTGCGACCACTCGTTGTCGGTGCTGCCCCCGACCACGCTCGTGTCGCGGTCGGTGAAGTTTTTCAGCTGCTTGTTGAACTCAGCCAGTTCGGTCGGGCACACAAACGTGAAGTCCTTCGGATAGAAGAAGTAGACGACCCACTTGCCGGCGTAGTCGGCGCTGGTGAGGAGCTTGATGTCGTCTTTTTCGGTTCCCACGCAGGCCTGACAAGAAAATTGGGGAAACGAGTCGCCAACGGTGAGCATGCAAGAGCCTCCTGAGGGTGCCGTAATTGGATCGCCCAAAGTGTACGGGTGGCGGCTATGTGGTTCAACATGCCGCGGACAATTCATGTGATACTGTGATGTTCTCATTCCGGCCTCCTCCGGCCTCGTTGCATGCCCGACTCGCCTTCGCGCAATCCCCGCATCCACCACCACTCGCTTGCCGCGCGCACCGTCGTCGTCGCGCCGAAGCGGGCTGATCGGCCAAGTGATCTCGATGCGGCGGGCACGATCGTCGGCTCATGTCCATTCTGTATCGGTCAAGAGTCACAGACGCCACCAGATGTGCTCCGCGCGCCCGCCGATGCCACGCTGCCGTGGCAGGCGCGGATCATTCCGAATCGGTATCCGGTCGTCGAGTTGTGCGGATCACCTTCAGCAGAGCTCGCTTCCCACACCACGCGGCCAGCCCACGGCATTCATGAAGTGATCATCGAATCAGCGGCTCACTTCCACTCGATCCTCGAGGTTGATGCGGCCGCGTGGCGTGGCGTCTGGCAGTTGATCCACCAGCGGCTGGCCATGCTCGATGGTGCCCCCGGCATCGCCTGGGCCACCGTCTTCAAAAACTCGGGGCTGGCCGCCGGCGCGTCGCTCGAACATCTGCACAGCCAGCTCATCGGCCTCGATTTTGTGCCGCCGGTGATGGCGGCGGAACTGGCGGCGGCCAGCCAGCCGGGCCATTCGTTTGCAGCGGTGATCGAGCAGGCTGCAGCAAATGGGTGCGTGGTGGCGGAAGCAGGCGATGTGGTGGCGATCATCCCGCCGGCCCCACGGCAGCCATTTGAGACCTGGATCCTGCCCCGCGCACCCGAGCCGCTTTTTTCAGCGACCTCTCCGGAGCGGGTAGCCGCGGTGGCTATTCTCACGCAGCATGTGGTCGCGCGGCTTGATGCTGCCGTGCCGGGGGCAAACTACAACTGGTGGCTGCATCAGGCGCCGTTTGGGGAGCGGGCTGCAGCCCTGAGCCACTGGCACTGGCACGTCGAAATCCTGCCCCGGCTCGCGCCGTTTGCGGGATTTGAGCTCGGCACGGGGTGCCATATCACCACGCTGTCACCCGAGGAGTCGGCCCGGCGGCTGAAGGAAGCCACGACGTAACCCGACTTACTTCAGCTGATCCAGCGGCACAAACCCGTCGCTCCCCGGTGGGCCGCCGTGGGGCGGCTGACAGGGGGCCGCGAAAAATCGCTTCCACAGCGACCGCGCCAGCCACGCAGCGGCCGCGAGCGTCACGCCGATTGCGATCAGGTCCTGCATTGCCACCTCACCCGAGGATCATCGTGCCGATCTGATAGGTCGCAAACGCACCCAGCCAAGCCAGCACCGTCATGTACACAAACGTCACCGTCGGCCACACCCAGCTGCCCGTCTCCTTGCCGATGATCACCAGCGTGCTTGCACACTGCGCACAGAGCGCAAAGAACACCATGATCGAAAGGGCCACCGGCAGCGTAAACACCTTCCGGTCGGTGCCATCCCACCGGGCATTCTTGAGCAAGCGGATCAGCTCCGTCGCCCCTTCCTCTTCGCCGGGGTCGACGTCGCCCAGGTTGTAGATCACGCCGAGCGTGCCGAGCACCACCTCCCGCGCGGGAAAGCTCGCGATCGCCGCGCAGCCGATCCGCCAGTCCCAGCCGAGCGGTTTCACCAGCGGCTCGATCAGGTGGCCGGCCCGGCCGAGAAAACTCTGTCGCAACGCGTCGCCGCGAATCTCGGCCTCGGTCACATTCGGGCCTTCGGGCGGCGGCGTCTTCGGATAGCTGCCCAGCGCCCACACCACGATGCTTACGGCCACGATCAGCGTGCCGGCGTTTTTCAAAAACGACACGGCCGCCTCCCGCACCCGCTCGAGCACCACGCCGGCTTGCGGCCACCGCCAGCCGGGCAGCTCCATCACGAAGGGCTGCGGCGGCCCGCGAAAGATCGTCCGCGAGAGCACCAGCGCCACGATCGCCGCCACCACCACGCCCACGGCATACATCGCCGCGAGCACCACCGCCGGCAGCCGCAGCCAGCCGAAGCCGACGGCCACATTCGGCACAAACGCCGCCGTGAGCAGCAGGTAGACCGGCAGCCGTGCCGAGCAGCTCATGAGCGGGGCCACGAGGATCGTGAGCAGCCGGTCGCGGCGGTTCTCGATCGTGCGGGCGGCCATGATGCCGGGAATCGCGCAGGCGAAGCTGGAAAGCAGCGGGATGAACGACTTGCCGGAGAGGCCCACGCCCACCAGCAGCCGATCCATGAGGTAGGCCGCCCGGGCTAGGTAGCCGCAGCCCTCGAGCACGGCCACAAACAGAAAGAGCATCGCGATCTGGGGCAGAAACACGACTACGCCGCCAACCCCGGCGAGCACGCCGTCCACAAGCAGCGAGCGAATCGCCCCCTCGGGCAGCGCCCCTTCCACCCAGCCGGCCACCGCATCGATGCCGCCGGAGATGAGATCCATCAGCGGCGCGGCCAGCCAGAAGATCGACGAGAAGATCGCGAGCATCGTGGCGGCGAAGATGAGCGTGCCCCAGAGGCGGTGGGTGAGCACGCGGTCGATCCGTTCGCTGAGCGTGGGCTGCGGGGGTCGGTGCGTGATCACACCGTCGGCAAGGGCGTCGATCCAGGCGTAGCGGGCGATGGCGTCGCGGGCCGGCGGCGGGTAGGACGTGTCTACGGCAGCGAGGTGCGGCGTGAGCTCGGGGCGTGGCGGAGCGGCCGCGCTGGCGGCGGCAAGAATCGTATCGCCAAGCTGATCGATGCCTTGGCGGGCCGGGGCCACGACGGGCACCACCGGGCAGCCGAGCCGCGTGGCGAGCTGCTCCACGTCGATCGTGAGGCCCTTGCGGTCGGCGAGATCGGTGAGCGTGAGCGCGATGATCGTGGGCAGCCCCACCTCGATCACCTGGCTGGCGAGGTAGAGGTTGCGGACGAGGTTTGTGGCATCGGCCACCACCACCACCACGTCCGGCTTGGCCACGCCCTTCATCTGGCCGTGGAGCACGCTCACGGCCACCTCTTCGTCGGGGCTTTTGGGCACGAGGCTGTAGGCACCGGGCAGGTCGATCAGTTCGATCGTGTGGTCGCGGTGGCGAAACCGCCCCACCTTCTCCTCGACGGTCACGCCTGGGTAGTTGCCGATCCGCGTTGGGATGCCGGCCAGGGCCGTGAAGAGAGTGCTCTTGCCGGTGTTGGGGTTGCCAACGAGGGCGACAGCAAGGGGTGCGGCGGAGGCCGCCGATGAGGAGGAGGCGGCGTGTGGCATGAAGCGGGTCAGGCGGAGACGGCGATCCGGGCCGCTTCAGTGCGGCGGATCGAGAGGTGGTAGCCGCGGACGAGAAGTTCGACGGGGCAGCCGAGCGGGGCGGTGCCGACCACCTGCACGGAAACGCCGGGGGTGAGACCCATCTCGAGGAGCCGCAGCGAAGTGGCGTCGGTGCCGGACACAGCCGCCACGCGGGCGGAAGAGCCAATCGGGAGGGAGTCGAGGGAGGGCATACTGTGGCGCAAGCTTCAGCGTGCGAATGGGCGTTGCTTCGCAAGCTAAAGCTTGCACACATACTTGAAATCGATTCTCAATAACTGTCTGTAGTCTAGAACCTCCCCTCACACGGAGCAAACACATGGCGGCTGGCGGCCTCTTCATCACCGGCACCGACACGGGCGTTGGCAAGACGGCCGTCGCGGTGGCGCTCGCCGCCGAGCGGCGGG
>JAQBZA010000316.1 GCA_027622795.1 Planctomycetota bacterium
CGACGCCCACCGTGGCCACCATGAGTGGCCAGGCAGCGATGACACCGATGGCGAGAATCGCCAGCACGACAGCGCCGGCGAGCACGATTGGCCAGATCGCGCCAGCCACAGCAAGGCCGATGTCAGTCCGCATGAAGAGACCGAGCAACGCTCCGGGAATGGAAAGGGCGAGGACTCCGAGCAGGACGAAGAGAACGGAATTGTAGGCCGAGAGCCAGTGCTGCGAGCCGTAGCGGAGGCCACCGATCAGCCCCGGCGTCTCCTCGCCTACGAGGGAGAGCACGACATGCCGGACGATCGCGGTGCCGAAGATCGACCAGACGAGCACAAACCACCCGATGCGAGCCAGCGCCCCGCCTGCGTCACGCAACGTAGCTGACGGACTGAAGGGAAGAGTGACGAGCCGAAGAACGTCGCCGCCGGTGGCTGGCAGCAACTGGGCTGCGGCGCGGATCACCGGCACGGCGTGGGCACTCGGCGAGAGGCCAGGGGCCGGAGGCGTGGCCGGCATCTCCGTCGCCACCGCTTGCGCGGTAGCGCCGCCGGCGAGGCCGAGGCTGTCGGCCACCGACCAGCCAGCCCAGGTGGCGAGCGCGCCGAGAGCGGCCAGCAGAATCACCGATGGCGAGAAGGCAGCGCCGGCAGCCCGAAACAAGAGCCACCAGGGTAGAGCCTCGCTCCACTGGATTTCGTGAACGATGTGACTGGAAGGTGATTCATTGCCGGTTGCCATGGAGTCCTCTCACAACGGGAAAGTCGATGGCGGAGAGTATACGCGGGAAGGGCATCTGCGGGGCAAGCTTCAACCCGCCCTCCTGGTGGTCATCGCACGCGAAGACATCCGCCACATTACTTTACTCCTCCTCGTCCGGTTCGGGCTTCTTCGGCTCCGGCACCGCATACGACTCGTCGAGCCAGCGGCCGAGATCGATCAGCCGGCAGCGGTCACTGCAGAAGGGCACCGTCGGCGTCTTTTCGAGATCGACCGGGGCATCACAGACAGGGCATTGGGGCATGGCAGCGCCGACGCATCGGTCGGTCAGTCAGATTTCTTATCGGAACTTTTCTTCTCGCCCCCCTTGTCGCCGCCTCCTTCCGACTTCTTGCCGGAGTCGGCGGCGGCGGCCTTCTTGTAGGAGTCGCTCCGGTAGTCGGTCTTATAGAAGCCCGACCCCTTGAACACGATCGCCCCGCCTGTGCCGATCAGGCGGCGAAGTTTTTTCTTGCCGCACTCGGGGCAGGTCTTCTTGACGCTATCGGTCATCGACTGGAACAGCTCGAAGGCATGTCCGCAGCCGTCGCACACATAATCATACGTGGGCATGGAAAGGAATTTCTCCGTTATGAAATCATGGCTCGGTCGCGACGATCACCTGGGCCGGCCGCACGACGCGGTCATGAAGCTTGTAGCCGCGGCTGGCGGTGCCGACGATCGTGCCGGGGGCGGCAGTGGCAGTCGGCTGCTGGAGGATCGCGTCGTGCACGGTGGGATCAAACGGCGTGCCATCGGTGGCGATCGTGCCACAGCCGTGTGACTCGAGCAGCTTTTCAATCTGCTGGGCCGTCATCCGGAAGCCTGATCGCAGGCTCTCGACGTCGCTCGTGGTTGTGCTGGCCTCGATCGCCCGCAGCACATTATCGAGCACCGGGAGCAGATCCCGCAGCAGATCGATCTCCCGATAACGCTGCGCCTCCTCATACTCGCGGCGAGCCCGCTTGCGATAGTTCTCCAACTCGGCCTGGGTCCGCAAAAGCCGCTCCTGGGCGTCGGCGAGTTGCTGCTCCAACGATACCGACTCATTTCGGTCTTCTGAGATCGCCTCGTCGATTGGTTCCACCGACTGTTGTTCACGATCTCCCTGATGGTCGTTACTCATGTCGCCTCCTGATCGGCGGCTTTGTCACCGCCCTGAAAGTATTCCGTAAGCCGGCTCAAAAAGCTCGACCGCCGCGGGCTCACGGCCTTTTGCTCCTCGGCGGCAAACTCACGAAGGAGTTCCTCCTCGCGGACCGAAAGCGTCTTGGGCACCTCCACCTCGACATGCACATGCAGGTCACCGATGCCACGACCACGAATCTCCGGCATACCGAGGCCCCGCACACGAATAACATCGCCCGGCTGGGTGCCCCGCTTCACCTCCAGCGGCCTGGCCCCCTCGAGCGTCGGCACCTCGATTGTCACTCCCAGCGCAGCCTGGCAAAAGGTCACCGGTACCTTGCAGTGGAGGTCGCGGCCATCCCGGATCAGAAACGGATGCTCCTCGATCACAATCGAGCAATAACAGTCGCCCGGGGACCCACCGTGGGTACCCGGCTCGCCTTCGCCGGCCAGCCGCACCCGCACATCGTTGTCGACGCCGGCGGGAATCGTCACTTTCCGCTCCACATGCTCCTCGGTGAGGCCGGCACCTCCGCAGGCCGGGCACTTCTCGCGGATCACGCTCCCCGCGCCCCGACAGGCGGGGCAGGTGGTCTGCAGGCGAAACACCCCGGCCGACTGGATCACCTGGCCCTGGCCGCCGCAGTACTCGCAGGCTTGCGGCTGCGTGCCCTTTTTGGCGCCGCTGCCGTCGCAGGTGGCGCAGGCCTCGTGGCGGGTGAAGGCCACGGTGCGGGTGGTGCCGCGGGCCGCCTCCTCGAGCGAAAGCGTCACCGAGCAGGCCACGTCACGGCCCTGCCGTGCGCGGTTGCCCCGCCGCCGGCCGCCGCCCCCGAAGGCCTCGCCAAACATCCCGCCGCCAAAAAGATCGCCGAAGGCCTCGAAAATGTCGGAGATGTCATTGAATTCATGCCGCCCACCCCCTTGCACGCCGGCGTGCCCGTAGCGATCGTAGCGGCCCCGCATCTGCTCGTCGGAGAGCACCTCAAACGCCCGAGCAGCCTCCTTGAACTTTGCCGCTGCCTCGTCGTTGCCGGGATTTTTGTCGGGATGAAACCGGATCGCCAGCTTCCGATAGGCGGCCGTGATCTGGGCAGACGTGGCCGTCCGCTCCACCCCAAGCACCTCGTAGTAGCAGCGCTGGTCGATCACCTCACGGTGCCTTCGGGCTTCGGCTTCTTCGCCTCGTCCTTCTCCAGGTTGGTGACGAGGGCCTCGGTGGTGAGCATCAACCCGGCGATGCTGGCCGCGTTGGTGAGCGCCACCCGCACAACCTTCACCGGATCGATGATTCCAGCCTTGAGCATGTCGACATACTCGCCCTTGTTGGCATCGTAACCCACGTTGACCGCCTTGCCAGCCACCTCGTCCGCCACCACGGCCCCGTCGAGGCCGCCATTGTCGGCGATCTGCCGAATGGGCGCTTCGAGGGCGTGCAGCACGATGTCAACACCGATCTTCTCGTCACCCTTGGCTTGGGTGCGGGCCTTTTCAACGGCCTCCTTGCAGCGAACCAGCGCCACACCGCCGCCCGGCACGATGCCTTCTTCGACCGCCGCCCGCGTGGCATGGAGGGCGTCTTCCACCCGTGCCTTCTTCTGCTTCATCTCGGCCTCGGTGCCGGCGCCGACGCTCACGATGGCCACGCCACCGGTGAGCTTGGCGAGCCGCTCCTGCAGCTTCTCACGGTCGTACTCGCTCTCGGTGTTTTCGATTTGGTTGCGGATCTGCTGCACACGAGCCTTCACATCGGCCTGCTTGCCGGCACCCTGCACGATCGTGGTCTCGTTCTTGTCGACCGTGATCGTCTTGGCACTGCCGAGGTGGGAAAGGTCGAGGTTTTCGAGCTTGAGGCCGAGATCTTCGCTGATCAGCGTGCCGCCGGTGAGCGTGGCGATGTCACCAAGAAGCGCTTTGCGGCGGTCACCGAAGCCCGGTGCCTTCGCGGCCGACACATTGAGAATGCCCCGCAATTTGTTGACGACCAACGCCGCCAAGGCGTCGCCATCGACATCTTCCGCAATGATCAACAACGGCTTGCCAGACTGGGCCACTTTCTCCAGCAGCGGTACGAGATCGCGCAGATTCGAAATCTTCTTCTCATGGATCAGAATCAGGGCGTCTTCGAGGAGGCAATCCATCTCGGCCGGCCGATTGATGAAGTAGGGCGACACATAGCCCTTGTCGAACTGCATACCGTCGACGAACCGCACGGTCGTGTCTGTGGTCTTGCCCTCTTCGACGGTAATGACCCCGTCCTTGCCGACCTTCTCAAGGGCCTCGGCGAGAAGGTCACCGATCCCCCGATCGTTATTGGCGCTGATCGCACCAACCTGGGCGATCTCCTCGGGCCGCTCAACCCGCTTGGCGATTTCCATCAGGCGGCCAACGGCCGCCGCCACACCCTTCTCGATGCCGCGGCGGACGGCCGTTGGATTGCTCCCGGCGGCCACGTTGCGGGT
>JAQBZA010000317.1 GCA_027622795.1 Planctomycetota bacterium
GCTCGAGCAGCGCGCCAGCGCTGCCGGGCGGGCCCCGGTCGCCGGTATCGGTGGTACGGTTCATCCCGCGCTGCCGGGCCTCCCGCATCATGCTCCGCGGGCGAAGCGGGTGATCTACCTGCACATGAATGGGGGCCCTTCCCAGCTCGATCTGTGGGACTATAAGCCGCAACTGCGAGAGTATTTCGATAAGGACATCCCGCCGAGTGTCCGCGGCGATCAACGGCTCTCGACAATGACCAGCGGGCAGAAACGGTTTCCGGTGGCCCCCTCGAAATTTACGTTTGAGCAGCGTGGCCAGTGTGGCCGTTGGATCTGCACGGATCTGTTGCCGCACACGGCAGGAATTGTTGATGACATCGCCCTCGTTAAGACGGTTCACACGAATGCCATCAACCATGATCCAGCCTGTACGTTCGTGATGACCGGGAGCGAGATTCCGGGGAAGGCGAGCTTTGGGAGTTGGCTGGCCTATGGCTTGGGCAGTGAGAACGACGACCTCCCGGCCTTTGTCGTGTTTACGCCCCTTCCCGATATCAATCCGTCACAGGCTCTCTTCACGAGGATGTGGTCGAGCGGATTTCTGCCAACGCGGTTCACCGGCGTCGCCCTCCGGGGCTCTGGTGATCCCGTTCTCTATCTCCCCAACCCGGACGGGATCACGGCGGCCGATCGTCGACGGATGCTCGACGGGCTCGGGGCCCTGAATGCGATTGGCTTCGAACGCTATCGCGACCCTGAGATCCAGACGCGGATCGCCCAATATGAGATGGCATTTCGGATGCAGGCGAGCGTTCCCGAGCTCACCGACCTTTCCGACGAATCGGCCGAAACACTCGCCCTCTACGGTGATGATGTCAAGAAGCCGGGCAGTTTCACCCATTCGGTGATTCTGGCCCGCCGGCTTGTGGAACGCGGTGTTCGCGTGGTGCAGATCCTCCATCGCGGCTGGGATCAGCACGGCAACCTGCCCAAGGATCTGGCGGCCCAGTGCCTTGATACCGATCAGGCGACGGCGGCCCTTGTCATGGACCTCAAGCGGCGGGGCCTGCTCGATGATACGCTCGTCGTTTGGGGGAGTGAGTTTGGCCGCACGGTCTACTCGCAAGGAACCCTCTCAAAGGACAACTACGGCCGCGACCATCATCCGCGAAATTTCTGTATGTGGATGGCGGGAGGAGGTGTGAAGCCGGGCATCTCGTACGGAGAGACCGACGACTTCAGCTACAACGTCGTTGAGAACCCTGTACACGTCAACGACTTCAACGCCACGATTCTCCATCTCATGGGAATTGACCATGAGCGGTTCACGTTCAAGTTTCAGGGCCTCGACCAGCGTCTCACCGGTGTCGAACCCCAGCGTGTGGTGAGCGAGATCGTGGCGTAGGGTTCGCGCATCGCTCGCGACGGTCGTGTGGAGAACAACCAGGATGTCCGATTCCTCAGCCTCTCGTGACATGAGCGTGGCGGGCCGTGCGAGCGGTGGCTATGCCGCGCCAATCGAGCGACTTGTGGACCTACTTGATCCCTCCGGTAACGTCATTCTCAACATGACCGTGGCTGATGCGATCAACCGGGTCGCCTCCGGCCGGCCGGAGGCGGTGCGGGAAATCGCCGGCCACTTCGCCCTTGTCCACCGGGCTGGGAAGCAGATTCGCATGGCCCGATCGATCGGCCGGCCGCTTCGCTACTTCATCGCCAAAAAGGCAGCCGGCCCGCTCCTGGTTACGGCCGACCGCATCGACACGATCGCCACGTTTCTCGAGACAGAAGGGCTCTCGGCGCAGTTCCATCCGTCCTACACGCGGATGGTGCCGGCCCATCATGTTCTCGAACTCGCGCTCGTGGGCTGCCCGGATCCGAATCCAACGTGCACGAGGTTCTTCGCTCCCGAGCAGAATCGTTGGGGTACCGATCTCGACGAAATCGGTCGGCGCTATGTCGGCGCCGTTGCCGCGGAGCTTGCTTCTTGGCTCGATACGCTTGCACCTCGTGAGCCGATCGGGGTGCTCTTCTCCGGTGGGATCGACAGCGGTGGGCTGCTCCTGCTGCTGCACCATCTGCTTCTCTCCCGGGGCGAGCCCGCGGCACGGTTGAAGGCTTTCACCCTCTCGGTATCGAACGACGGTGCCGATCTTCGGCAGGCGCGGCAGTTTCTTGCTGCTACCGGACTGGAGTTTCTGCTCGAGGCGATCGATGTCGGTCATGAGGAGATCGATATCCCTGCCGCGATTCGTACGATCGAGGATTACAAGCCGCTCGATGTACAGGCTGCTGCCGCCACCCTTGCCCTTTGTCGGCACATCCGCCGCCGCTATCCGGACTGGACGTGGCTCGTGGACGGTGATGGAGGAGATGAGAATCTCAAGGACTATCCCATCGAGGAAAATCCGGAACTTACCATCCGGAGTGTGCTCTCCAACACGATGCTTTACCAGGAGGGCTGGGGCATTGATGCCATCAAGCACTCGCTCACGTATTCCGGCGGTCAGAGCCGAGGTCATGTCCGTACCTACGCCCCTGCTACAAGCCTCGGTTTCCGTGGCTTCAGTCCGTTCTCACTGCCGAATGTCATCGAAGTGGCCGAGGGAATACCTTTCATTGCGCTTACGAATTGGGATCACGAGCGGCTCTATGCCCTGAAGGGGGAAGTTATGCGGCGTGGTGTGGCCGCGATCACGGGCCATCAGATGCCGATTTTTCCAAAGCGGCGGTTTCAGGTGGGCATCTCGTCCGACGACAGCAAACCACTCTTTCCGGATGACCCGGCGACCTATCGTCGGACGTTCCTGCGGCTTTGGGATGCGTCTGCCTGACGTCCTTTTCAGATCGTCTTCACCGCTGCGGAGTGGGTGATGCGGTTGGCCGTGGTGGGCGCGAAAAGCCCGGCGGTGTCCCATTCGGCGAGCCGCCGTGCAACCCGCTCACGGCATACGTCACCGACGGAAGGTGTCAGAAGATCCTCTCGGGCGGCTTCGAGTGCCGTCCTGAGTGGCCGATTGCGGGCGGCGAGGAACCCACCTTCGGTACTCACTCGTCCACCCGCAATGGTGGTGACGAGTTCCCGCTCGCAGGCGATCGTGGCGACGAAATAGAGGTGACATGCGAGGATGAACCGCGGAAAGTCATCGAGTGTTGCGGTCGCGACTGAGACGAGCCTGTCGATCCAGTGGACTTCGTCAACGACATCGTGACCGTAGCGGCCCCACGCATCCTCGTCGGTTGTGGAAGCGAGAAGCATCTCTGCCAGTCGGGTTACACCGTACAGGGCATGAGCGATGCCCGTACTGTGAAGCGGGCTGACGAAGCCGGCCGCGGTCGGCACGAGCGCCCAGCCCGGCCCCGAAGCCGACTCCCACAGCCGCGACATCCGCGGTATGCCCGTGAGTGGTCGGAGGGGCCGGCTCCCCGCCATCAGCCGTTCCAGCGACGGACATGTCGCCAGCCGATGCTGCCAGGCCGTTGCCGGGTCGGCAAGTTCTTTGGCTCCGATGTCCGCCGCAACGAGGCCAACGCTGCAGCAGTCGTTCGCGAATCGGAGCGTCCAGACCCAACCGCCGGGGACGATGTGGTGCTGGGCGGCATCATCTGAGCGAAAGGGAGTCGTCGTAGAAGTGTTGCCCATGGCCTGCTGCATGCGATCCCAGCTGTCGACGCCCGTAAAATGACCGTAGAGGGCACCAGTCTGGGTGACCAGCGTGCCATCCAGGCGACACAGGCCGAGGGCGCGTGGCAAGAGCCCACCACCCCCTGTGGCGTCGATGATCCGGCTGCCGTGCGCCCGTTCAGCGCTCCCAGTTTCCGACTCCCAGCAAATATCCCATCCGCCAGCTTCGCGCTCGATCGCGGTAATGACACATCCCTCACGGCTGACGACACCATGCCGGAGCGCATGACGGTGCAGGAAGGCGTCGACGTCGGACCGCAGCCAGTGGGTGTCGGCCTCATCGTCGGTCGAACTGGCGGCCACGAGGAGTGATGCATCGTGCGTTGGAGTATCGGTGAATGGGCACCCTGCCAAGTGATGAAAGTAGGAAAAGCCGCGTTTGAGTCCACAACCGATCTCCGGATAGGTTTTTCGCCACGTACCCCAGCGGGCCAGCGGCGCAACGTCTGGCAGGTCCCACCGGCTGGCGAGGTGGCTCAGCAAGAGATCGGCAATCGGCGTGCTCGATTCACCGATCGCAAACCGTGGGTGATGGTCTCGATCGAGGAGCACTACCCGCATACCCTGCCTGGCAAGGATGGCCGCCAGCAGGCTGCCCGCGAATCCGCTGCCCAGGATGATCACGTCGGCGTTCATGGGCTGGCGAAGTGGTCGCAGCCGCAGTTGAG
>JAQBZA010000318.1 GCA_027622795.1 Planctomycetota bacterium
TTCTCATCCCCACGGAATCGAGGCCCCCGCGTCTGACGATTCGGAGATCTACCCATTGGCCGATCACGACAATGGCGATGATTGAGATGGCGAGTGGGGAAGCGACAGCCGGGATCACTTCTCAGCCTCGGTGGCAACGATGCTTGGTAGGGCGAGTACCTGCCCTTGGGCCAGCAGCCGCTCGCGGAGCATCGGATAGGCAAGCTGTTGAAGTGCCGCATCGTGTTTGGCCGCCAGCGCTGCCGCGACGCCGGCAGCCTGTCCGATGACCATCCATGCCCCCTCGATTCGCAACGAAGCCATGGCGACGTGGGTGCATGAGAGAGCCACAGGTACACACAGATTTGTGCAGTGCTCCGGCTTCGGCAGGATGGCTCGGAAAGGCACGTGGTATGCGTACCCGACTCCCGTGCCCGGAACTCGCACCGGGAAGATCGTGCCTTCGTTGATCACGCCCCCATCAGGCAATGCAACCCGCTGGCAGTCGTGTGAATCGATGGGAAACGAGGAAATCGCAATCGGGTCGTCCTTCTCTGGTGAGTCGAGGATGTCTCGTTGCGAGAGCACGACCATCCCCCTCATGCGACGTGACTCCCGCACATAGAGCGCTGGAGGGAAATGCTCGGTGCTGGGAAACTCATCAGCGCAGAGCCCCAGACTGATGAACTCGTTGCGGACCTTCGCCGGCACAGCAGGATCGGTGCGGAGAAAATGAAGAAATTCAAGCGTGTACTGCTTGTGTTCCTGCCAGATATTCCGTCGTTCCACCTCGTCGGCGAGATGCCAGCGATTCCCACCGCCAATCAGCCCGAGTGAAATTTGTCCACCAATCGAATTGTTCCCGTCAAGCTTTCCTCCGGGTAACGGGTAGAGGTCCAAGCCAACGCGGCCGCCGGCTGCGAGCGCACGTCGCGCGAGTTCAAAACGGGCTGGGTCGTAGTGCGGTGGTGCGGGCAGTGGCACGCGGTTGGCGGGGTTCTTCGTGAGGCAAAGGCGAAAACTATAGGTCATCACGTTGGCATCGCCAGCTGCATCATCGCCGGCATCAGTGGTTGTAACGAGTGGCAGCAGTCGTTTGCCGTCGCCAAAGCCACTGATCTTCATGCGGGGTTTGGGAAATTGCTTGCCTGCAAGTGACTCGCCGAACTCGGCTCGGCCTTCGCGTCCAACGGTCCAATCAACACCGGCCGCCGCCATCAGGTCGCCTTCGTAGGTGCCGTCGATAAACACGCGGGCCGTGAAAACATCTCGTTTTGTGGCAAGCGAAACGATCCGTTGGTCTTGTTTCACCACCGACGCAAGATTCTGGCCGGTCAGGACCATCACCCCGGCTTCGTTGAGCATGGCCAGGGTTACGCGCATCGCCACATGTGGCTCAAACGTCCACCGCGACTGGTCTTTCTTTGCCGGGTCGTAGGGGGCTTTCAACCCACGATCGGTGTAGTCCTTCACAATCCGTCGGTGCCACTCGTCAAACACGCCCATGAGCGTCGCGCGAACCATCTGATTGGAGTCGCAATGGCTGAGGCCCCCGGTTGGAAGGCCGCCGACGTGGTCGGTTGGCTCCAGCAGGATCACGCTTGCGCCCTCGCGGGCTGCCGCAATCGCAGCCGAGAAGCCCCCCGGGGTGGATCCATACACGACGACATCGGCTGCTTCCCGTGCCACACCCATGCCGGCAAGCAGAATCCACATCAGGAAGGAGGTGACTGAGATGCGGTAGGTCATGAAACTGATACGGGGTGCGAAAGTGGCGCTGTGTTTTACTACTAAGTGAATAGATTCGCAAGAAGCCACGCATGATCCTGCCGGCGTGCTATGTCAGGTATACTTTCGATTCGGCAGTAGCCATCGAATCACCGGCCGATAACCCAATGCATGCCTTCACAGACATTCGCTTTTTTCTCGCAGTCACACTGCTGCTGTCCTGGCGATGCGCGTCTGGAGCCGAACTTCATGTGCCTGCTCAGCATGAGACAATCCAGGAGGCAATCGATGCTGCGGTAGGTGGAGATATCGTGCTGGTGGCGCCGGGTGTCTATATGGAGCGGCTTGTTTTAAAAGCCGGTGTCACGCTGCGGAGCGTTGGTGGCAACGAAAAAGGGGCACTTGGGCTGAAGCGGGCCGAGGCGACGGTCATTGACGGCGGCGGTGACATGAAGCCTCGGGCTGGTGTCGAGATGGCCGAAGCCGCGACGCTCGATGGTTTTACCGTTCGCAATGTTGGCGTCTACCGCGATGACGAGTGGCAGAAGCACTTCGACACTCAGGGCGAACAGCAGGCGTACGAGCACATTGGGGCCCCGGGTGTCGCTGGCATCTCAGTGACCGGAGTGATCTGCACGATTCGCGACAACATCGTGCATCACGTCGGCTATTCGGGGATTGGCATTCTCGGTGTGCCGGGAAAGAAGACCGAGCCATTGGTCGAGAACAACGTCTGCTATCGAAACATGGGCGGTGGCATTGGCTCGATGCGTGGCTCGAAAGCCACGATCCGCGGGAACATTTGCTTTGAAAACTTCTATGCCGGTATTGGCCACGACAGCGCCAGCCCGCTGGTGATCAACAATGTCTGCTACGGAAATGTGCGCGCAGGGATCGGGATCAGCGAGGGCTCGTCACCGGAAGTTCGCGGCAACAAGTGCTACCGGAATCGACGAGCCGGGATTGGCGTACGGACCGGTGGCAACACAATGCCACTTGTCGTCGACAACGACTGTTTTGAAAACGCCATGACAGGGATCGGTGTTCGCGAGGAAGCCACACCGACGATTCGCGGCAACCGATGCTATCGCAACAAGCTTGCCGGCATCGGGTCGCGGACCGGGGCAGCCCCGACGATCCTTGAAAACGAGTGCTATGAAAATGGCCAGGCTGGTATCGGGCAGATGGGCGGTACCAGAACCGTGCTCATCGGCAACTATGTGCACCACAACAAGGCGTCGGGGATCGGCTTCGACGATGGCGGCGGTACGTCACGTGTCGAGAAAAACCGCGTTATCGACAACGCCAAAGTTGCCGTGGGTATCAATCCGGGCTGGACGGTCGAACTGATCAGCAACGAATTGTCGCGCAAGGGCGACCTGCCGCCGATTGTGATGGTCTCCACCGGTGCTCAGGCGACTCTCAAGGAAAACGTGATCCGTGGCGGCGGTGTTGCGGGAATTCGCGTCGCCGGAACCATCATTGCCGACGACAACGAGTTTGACGGAAGTTCGCTGCGCAAGGTCGGGCCTCCCAACTTTGCCATCTGGGCGCTGCCCGGTTCTCGAGTGACGGTGACCGGGAACAAATTCAGCGGTTGGCGACATGCGCTGCAGTCTTCTGAAGGCCACGTTACGGTAACGGGCAATACCGTCTCGAACTTTCACCGCGCAGCGTTCGTTATCCAGAAACCAGCATCACCGCCGAAGATCACTGGCAACAAGGTGGTCACGACAGACAAGTCGGACACCAGCAGCCTGATCGACGGCGTGCCGGCAGCTTTGTCTTGGGACGTTCAAGAAAGAAGGTGAACCACCGCAATGCTTCTGGGGCGTGTTCTCGGATCAGCCATCATCGTGCTCGCAAAGTAAAAAAACATAACTGCTCCAAGGCGGCTCGGCCCTCTTGGGAAAACGGGCTCTTGGTTTTCACAGTCGTGACGTCTTCCAGGGGCTAGAATCATTCCGTCTTGAAAACACCACCTGCTCCCGAACCTGCTCGGATTCCGGCATGACCGACCCACTGCTTCACACATGGTCCTTGAACCTCGGCTACGCAAAACGCCTCGTGGCCGACATCCCTGACGAAACCATGGCCCAGCAGCCGGCGCCGGGGATGAATCATGCGGCGTGGGTGCTCGGGCACTTGGCCTGCACGGCAGACATGCTCGGCGCCATGATTGGCCTGAAGGCAATCTGCCCGCCGGAATGGGTCTGCCTCTTTGACTGGGATTCGACCCCATCCAGCGACGCGAGCCTGTACCCTTCGAAGGCCACGCTTTTAAAAGCCCTTGAAGACGCTCATGCCCAGATCGCTGCTGCCCTGCCTGGTGTTCCTGAATCGAGTTGGTCTGAAACCACGCCCCTTGAAGCCGTCAGGGGGTTCCTGCCGACCATGGGCGACTGCTTCGTGTTCGTGATGGCCGCCCACGAGAATATGCACCTCGGGCAGCTTTCCGCATGGCGGCGGGTTCAGGGGATGGCGAGGGTTTAACTATGAAAACCACATACGTGCGAGTGATTGCGAAACTTCATTGCCGTGAGGCTGACCCCCCAAAGCCTCATCGGCAGGCGAATCTATCTTTTTGACGCTGATGCCCTGACCGACGATTTTCTTT
>JAQBZA010000319.1 GCA_027622795.1 Planctomycetota bacterium
GGCCTATCTCCCGACGGTGCTTGATCGTGACGACGCCGAGGCCACCCGCCGCTGCGAACATCTCATTCGCACCTACGACCCGTGCATCAGCTGCGCCACCCACTTCCTCACGATCGAGCAGCGCTGAAAAAAAACCGAGAGTTGTATCCGCGATGCTGCCGTCCAGACCCCGTGAGCCGGTGCTCGTGAGGGAGTTATCGAACACTGCCAGTCGCATCCGGAGACGAAGCTATCGTGGCCAGGATAGCCTTGATCTGAGCATCGATCGTCTCCCCGGCAGCAGCCAGCGTGGCCTGCTGCTCTGGTGTGAGCGGCTGCCGGCCGGCGCCGAAGTCGAAGCCCCGCAGGCTCGCAGCCAGGCGGAAGCCGTCCGGAAAATCACCGGCGGCGAAGATGACATCAAACAGATTGAGCAGCTGATATTGGAGCCGATAGGCCTCCTTGATGTCGCCGGCTATCGTGAGGTCGTAGATCGCCCGGGTGAGTTCCGGCACGACGCCGCTCGTGGCATGGGTTCCGCCCTGGCAGCCGGCTAGCAGCATTGGCACGAGCACCGCATCCCAGCCGGTCATGAAGACGAAGTCGGGGCGAAGCGGCCGCACCGCTTCGATCATCCGCATCATGCCGGCAAGATCGCCTGAGGAATCCTTGATCCCGACAATCCGGTCAAACTCGGCCAGCCGGCGGATCGTCGGCAGATCAATCGGGCTGGCAAACATCGGGATGTTGTAGAGCGTGACGTCGATCGGGCTGTGGAGAGCAATTTCACAGAAGTAGGCAAAGACACTGTCGGGTGACAGCTTGTAATAGATCGGGGAGACGATGGCGACGGCCCGGGCGCCGCAGTCGTGGTAGGCCTCGCAGGCGGCGATCGTTTCGCGGACGTTGGCCTCGGCCGCTCCGGCCAGCACCGGCACACGACCGGCCGCCTGCTCGCAGACGATCCGAATAATCCGCCGCCGCTCCTCCACGGAGAAGCGAGTGAACTCACCGGTCGATCCGTTGGGATACAGACCGTGCACACCCTTCTCAATCAGCCAGTCGACGTAGCGACGGAGTTCGGGCTCGTTGATGTCGCCGGCCGCGTCGAGCGGCACAACATGCGGCGTGAGGATGCCCTGGATTGAGGCGTGAGGCATTGAGACTCCCGTGACAGCCGGAACACTGTCTACTTGCCGGATTGCACTGCGGGCGAACGTGACAACGCGATCGCTTCGGCCACGGTTTTCTTGCCTTGCGGCTCTTTGTTCTGGAACGGCCCATCGGAGCCGCCTTTTGGCCATTCAGCCGGGTCGGCGTAGCGGCCGTCGTCTTCATACTCCCGTTGGAGACGGGTGATCTGGGCCTTGAGAGCCGCGAATGTGGTGGCGACTTCGGGTGTCTTCGCCTCGGCCGCGTCGAAGAGCAGATTGTGCTGCTCCTGGGGATCCGCGACGAGATCGAACAGTTCCCAGGCATCTTTCTTCCAATAGTGAATCAACTTGTGGGAGGCTGTCCGCACACCGTAATGGGCCCGCGTGTTGTGGTGGCCCGGGTCATGGTAGTAGCGGTAGTAGACACTCTGCCGCCAGCCGACCGGCGTCTCGCCACGCAACAGCGGCGCCAGGCTCTTCCCCTGCATCGAGTCGGGGATCGGCAGGCCCGCCAGATCAAGAAATGTCGGCGCCAAATCGATGTTGGCCACAAAGGCGTCGGGGGTGCTGCCCGCCACAATCCCCGGCCCGCGAGCGATCAGTGGTACGCGGAGGCCCGGTTCATACATAAACCGCTTGTCGTACATGCCGAGGTCGCCGAGATACCAGCCATTGTCGGCCGAATAGATCACGATCGTGTCGTCGGCGAGCCCGGCTGCGTCGAGGTAATCGAGCACCTTGCCGACGTTGTCATCGACACCCTGAACGCAGGCCAGGTAGTCCTGCATGTAGCGCTGATATTTCCAGCGGACGAGATCATCGCCGGTGAGCGTCTTGCCACCGACATCAACGCTGTCAGGCTTTTTCCCGAGCCACTGGTTCCGCTCCTTGCCCTCGAGGCCTGCCGGTGGCTCCCGCTTCAAGTCGCGGTTGGTGAGGTCGCGTGCGATTGTCTGCTGGTTTTCGGGGAGGGCGGCTGGCCGCGTCGCGTAGTCGTCCCACAGCGTCTCTGGTTCGGGAAACGAGGCGTCTTTGAATTTCGCCTTGTTCCGCTCATCCGGCGACCACTCGCGATGCGGCGCCTTCTGGTGCAGCATTAGAAAGAACGGCTTGTCGGCCGGCCGCGTCTTGATGAACTCGATGCCGAGGTCGCCGGTGACGTCGGTGCAGTGGCCATCAACGGTAAGTTTGCCCCCCGGCACAAGAAACATCGGATCCCAATAAACGCCCTGGCCGGGCAGCACGATCCAGCGATCAAACCCGGTGGGGTCGGTACCGAGATGCCACTTCCCGATCATGCCGGTGTGATAGCCCCCCGCCTGCAGGTGCTTGGCGACGGTGTCGCGGGAGCCGTCGAACCGGTTAAACACCGGTACACCGTTTTTGTGCGAATACTGTCCGGTCAACAGCGTAGCCCGGCTGGGCGTGCAGATCGAATTGGTGACAAACGAGTTGGTAAACCGGGCACCGGCCGCGGCAAGTCGATCGAGGTGCGGCGTCGTATTCACCTTCGAGCCGTAGCAGGAAATCGCGTGCTGGGCATGGTCGTCGGAGAAGATGAAGACGATGTTGGGCCGCTTGGTGGGCTTCGTGGCAGCAGCGACAGGCACAAGCCGCACCGCGCGGATATCACAGCAGGCAGCCTTGGCGATCGACTGCGGCTGAATCCGCAACGTGTGATCCCCGGCCGTCAGCGTTACACGGCCAACGCCACGCGGCTTGAACGCCTGAAAGTGGCCCGTTTCTTCGACGGTGAACTCGACCGGCGCGGGGGCACCGCCGCGGCCGGCATCGATCGCCACCTGCATGCTGCTGCCCCCCTGCCCAGCCCCACAGCCCTGAAGCACCTCGATGTCATAGTCGCCCGATCGGTCCGCGTGAAAGGACCACTCGGCCGCGTCACCCGCCTGCGTCCAGAAGCCGAGCGTCTGCTTGTGGGGCTCCGGCTCATACCGCAGCTTCGTGCCATGCACCTTCGCCTCTCGGCCATGGAGCGTGATGGCGCCATCACTGGCTGTTCCGATGCTGGCGGAGAGAAGAAGTGCAGCCGCCGCCAAAATACCCGTCAGTCGCATCTGGTTTCCTCACATTTCAGGATGGAATCGTTGTCACACCGATTTTGTTTGCAGCCCCGCGGCCCGAGCCGCAGAGAGCTGTCGTTGATCAGCCGATATGAACATGTCTGCTCCCCACGCCTCGGCGGCGGCAATGTGCATCGCATCGGCTGCCCGCAACGGAGATTGTTCCAACGTCTTCACAGCCTGTGCAACCACCTCGGGCATCAGATTGATGATCGTGGCATCGCGGACGTCATCGAGGAGGTGGTGTTTGAGTCGGCCATAGTCGGCCTTGCTGATGGCCCGCTCCCGCACACGACGGTTGAGCGCTGACAGAATTTCCGGAACGCAGATGATACAGAGGGCGAGATCGGTCGCCTGGAGACAGCATTTTTCAACGATCTCACTTCCCGCCTCCTCGATATACCGCTTGGCGAACGCCGAGGAATCAAAAAACATCTTCACGACCGCGTTCCCCGAGAATTGCGGCCGCCAGCCCGGCTCCCTTTGCGATCAAGCGGGGGCCTGCTCGACGCCACGACGGCGCATCCGATCGATCGGCAACGAACGGCCGGATCTCGGCGACGGGCTTGCCATGCCGCAGCACAAGCACCTGTTCACCCCGCTCGACCGCGTCGAACAACGCCGAGGCCTGCATCCGAAAATCGGTAAACGACACACGCTTCATCAGACACCCTTCCGGAAACCCTTCGCAAGCAATCTGTACGACACTGTACATTTTTCGCGAATCGTTTGCAAGATGCGACCGCGTTGCTGGAGGCGACGCCTTCTTCCGACCGGAGGTCGGCAAGGAAATGCGGGCCATGGATGGCCGCCAGGAGGCGAATCTCACCGGGCCTTGCATGAAAGGACCGGAGGTCCGGTTTCTTCCGACCGGAGGTCGGCAAGGAGATGCGGGCCATGGATGGCCGCATCTCCGTGAAACTAGCAAATCCGCGGCAGCTGCTCGCCGATCGGCATCGGGATCACCCTGGTGCCGCCGATGGCTGTCTTCATGACGACCAGCCGAGGATGGGCAGCGACCACTCGGCCGAGCAGCACGGAATTCCTTCCTTGTTCGTGGCCTCGCATCGCCGCGAGGACCCGCTCCGCAGCGGCGGCTGGCACG
>JAQBZA010000320.1 GCA_027622795.1 Planctomycetota bacterium
GGCGTGTAGCCGCGACAGCCAGTCGGCGGCTTTGACCTCGTCGAGGGATGTGAGCCCCATGCACACCTTCGGCAGCATGGCCACGAGTGTGGTCGTGTCGACCGCGGGAAGCCCGAGGTCGGGCATCGCGGTGGCCAGCCAGTTGACGCGGCCGCAAAACGTACCCGCCGCCGATTCCGGCTGCGGCGCGATGCGGTCGAACTGCGCTGCCGCCTCGCGGGCCAGCACGGCCGCCGCCGCGGCCGAGTCGATGATGGCGATCGGCGTCTCTTCCAAGAGCAGGTCGTCCCAGTAGGTGCGACGACGGGCCTCCACCTGGCGGCGGGACGGCGAAAACATTAGTTCATCAACTGTCTGCAGGTTGGAGGCGGCGAGATTCGTGGATGCGAGCGGTTCCTCATCAAGCCAGGTCATATCGATTGCCGAAGCCTGCCGCACCCGCGCCTCGCCACGGTCGTCTGCCAGATCAATCGCCAGCACAAACGGCTCCTGCCGCACCCGCGATCCGCCGTCAAGGCGGAGGCCACGCCCGCCCACCATCGTCGCGCGGTCGCTGCTTCCCGGCCGCAGCTTCGCCAGCCGATCAGGAAACGCTTCCCACAGCGACTGCATGAGCGCCGTCGCTGGATCGGCAGCCCGCGGCGCGAGATTGGCCTCGGCAAGGCGGTAGAGTTGCTCGGCTGCCTGCAGCACCGTCCGTGCTCCGCCGGGGTGGAGTTCGAGATCTGCGTCTGAGACCGGCACGCCGGCATGAAAAGCCTGGATCGCGATTACACGATCGACCACGTCGCTCCGCGTGCGGACGGTCATGCGATCCCGTGGCCCGCGGCCGGCATGCTGGCCAGCCCGAAAGGGATCCCGCTCGGAGAGCATCGCCGCAGCGATCGATGTCTCGCGGAGTATGCCATGGCGGGCGCCCGCGAGAAGCAACCGCGCGAGTCGGGGATGGGCCGGCAGTCGCGCAAGTTCACGGCCGAGAGGAGTCACGGCCGGAGCTGCGGGCTCTCTGTCACGGGCGACTTCGATCGCCCCGAGCCGTTCGAGCAGTGTGACTGCCTGCGTCACGGCCTCAGCAGGCGGCTCATCGAGCCAGGGAAACGCGTCCTGCTCGCCAAGTACGAGTAGCTGTAGGAGCGGCCCGGCAAGATCGCCCCGCAGCACCTCAGGCGTGTCGGCCGCCGGCCGTACATGGTGAGCGGCCTCATCCCAGAGCCGCCAGCAGCGGCCCGGGCCCGTCCGCCCTGCCCTGCCCGCCCGCTGCTCGGCCGAGGCCTGCGAGATGGGGATCAATTCCAGTCGTGGCAGGCCCGTGGCCGCCGCCACCCGCATCTGCCGTACGAGCCCCGAATCGATCACCGCGGTGATGCCGGGAATCGTGAGCGACGTTTCGGCCACGTTCGTCGAGAGGATGATCTTGCGGCGGCCGACATCGTCGAGCACGCGATCCTGCTGCTCGGGTGGCAGATCACCAAAGAGCGTGAACAGGGCATGCCCCTGCCGCCCGGCCATCTCGACGAGCATCCGCTCGCACTGAATGATTTCGCCCACACCAGGCAGGAAGACGAGCAGGTGGCCGTCGGTGGCCTTGAGGGCTTCGGACACGGCGGCGGCCACCCGCTCGGGCAATGGCCGCTGGTCGCCCCGCTTCTGATAGCGAACCTCCACCGGATGGAGTCGGCCGTCGGCTGCGACCACCGGGCACGGGCCGGCCTCGCGGCCGAGCAGCCGCGCCACTGGCTCGGCCGCCAGCGTGGCGCTCATCACGATCACACGTAGGTCGGGCCGCACGGTCTGCCGAAGCCGCACGAGCAGGCCGAGCACCAGATCCATCTCGACCGCCCGCTCATGAAACTCATCGAGCACGACCGCACCGATCCCATCGAGACCGATGTCGGTGAGCAGCCTGCGGAGCATGATGCCGGTGGTCTCGACGACGAGGCGGGTCGTGCGGCTCGTGCGGGAGTCAAACCGCACCTGATAGCCAACCTCGCCGCCGAGGTCGCAGCCCCGCAGGCGGGCGATCTGGTGGGCAACCGACCGCGCCGCCAGCCGGCGAGGCTGCAGCAACACAACGCTTTGGTCGGCCGGCAGATCGTCGAGCACCGCCGCCGGCACGAGCATCGTCTTGCCCGACCCTGGCGGGGCGGTGACCACAGCGGCCCCCGCGCGTGAGGCAGCCAAGGCCTTGGTCAAAACAGCAGCAACCGGGAGGTCGGCGAGGAGCATGCGTTCTCAAATGGTCACGAGGGCCGCGGCAGGGATGATGCCGAGGTCAGGAGACTATCAGCCAAGATGATAGGCTTGGCCCTGGTGCCAGCGAATGGGTGTTGAGCGGTCGTGCGCCCAACGGATTGGAAGTCGAGGGGAACGCCGCGCCTCTCTCCAACTTCATGGCTGCGTGCTTCTGTGGGGCTTGACCGCCATTCTCGGCAGACTCATCACCCTCCCGGCGGATGCTCTCGTCGTGTGGCGGCGCGATCATGGTCGTGGACACTATCCTCTTGCAGCCATCGCTGCGGAGGCGGGCGATGCGAACAGTCACCTAGGGCATGATCCTGCCGCGTCGCTTACGACACATCCCAGCCCGAACGGTAAGCCTTTTGCACCAAGGCGTCGGCATCGGACGCATTGGTCACCTTCATCGCCGGACCGTTCCACTCGATCCGTTTCCCGGAACGGTAGGCGACATTTCCCAGAAGCACTGCCTCGGAGAGCGGGCCCGAATAACTGAAATTGCAGGTCGTTGGGGTCCCCTCACGACAGGCCTTGATCCATTCCGCGTAATGTCCGATTGACTTCGGGATCGATTGTGGAGGCGGCGTGAAGCGCGCAAATTTTTCCTCGGGAAAAAGCCGGAAGGAGCCGTAGTCGGCAAACAGTTTGCCCTCGCTGCCGACAAACATCACGCCGCTGCCGGGGACCTTCTCTCCCGTCACCTCCTTCGGTGTCATCGAGCCGTCATACCAGGTCAGCCTGACTGCAGGCCTGTCGCCACGGGCGGGAAAATCGTACCGGACGGTCAAACCCAGTGGACAGGTTTCAGGGTGAACCGGTGGTCCCTCCGCTTCGCAGGCGGTGGGATACTTTAGGTCGAGCGCCCAAAATGGCAGGTCCATGTAATGGCAGCCCATGTCGCCCAGGGTGCCATTGCCGAAGTCCCACCAACGTCGCCATTGGGCGGGATGATAGCGGCCTGCCACAAACGGTCGCACAGGGGCCGGGCCGAGCCAGAGATCCCAATGGAGCGTCTTGGGAGGTTCCTCGCTCCCGGCCGGCCGATCACCGCCGCCCCAACCCTTGCCGACCCAGACATGGACCTCGTGCACATTGCCGATGGCGCCGGAGCGAATCATTTCGACGACCCGCCGGTAATTGTCACCGGCATGGATTTGGGTTCCCAACTGGGTTGCTACGCCCGCCGCGGCGGCTTCTTCGGTGATCAGTCGCGCCTCGTGTACCGTGTGGGAGAGCGGTTTCTCACAATAGATGTGCATCTTGTTGCGAACCGCACGGATGGCGGCCGGGACATGATGGTGGTCGGCCGTGCTCACCACGACGGCATCGATCTTGCCGACGTCCCGATCGATCATTTCGCGGTAGTCGTGGTAGATCCGGACGTCTGGGAATCGCGCCGGCTTGGAGTTGCCCGCTTGCCCCTGCGGCTTCGTGAGGCGGTCGAGGTAGACATCGTCGATGTCGCACAATGCCACGATCGCCTGTCCGGCGACTCCGTCGATATTCGCGCCCGCACGATTGGCGGTGCCGATGCAGGCAATCTGCAGTTTGTCGTTGGCTGCCAGTGACGGCCGGGCCGCCAGACCTGTGAACACCCCCGCGGAGGCGAACGACATTGTCTTCAGGGCACTGCGGCGTGAGACGGTGCGAGACGGCATGATTCCTACCTCCCAAAAAATCCCAAGGATCGTTCGGCCCTTCGCTGCCGCAGGATGGTATCGTTTCCGAATCGAGGTCGCAATAAACCAACTCGAGAAATTTCCATGAAAAGGCTCGCCGTCTGGTCCGGCCCCCGCAATCTTTCCACCGCCTTAATGCGGAGTTTTTCTGCCCGCCCCGACTGTGTGGTGAGTGACGAGCCGTTCTATGCCGCCTATCTGACGGCGACGGGACTCGACCACCCAGGACGACAGGCGGTGCTTGCAAGTCAATCTTCTGATTGGCGGGAAGTGGCACGAAGACTGTCCATCGAGGCCGCACCCCACGACCGTCCACTGTGGTACCAAAAGCACATGGCCCAGCACATGCGTGAGGAGATGCTCGGATCGTGGCTCGATCGGCTTGAGCATGCCTTT
>JAQBZA010000321.1 GCA_027622795.1 Planctomycetota bacterium
CCCCACCCCCTGCAGCTGCAAAAGCCACACCCACTGATGAACGCGCGCATTCCAGCGAACGACGGCGGAGCCGGGGGAACACCCGGAGGAGCCTTAGAGTTTTCGCAGTCTCCACTGCCTAGCAGCCTTCCATGGTCCGCGAAAAATCTGCAGCGACGGAGGGTGTTCCCCCGGCGACCAATCCGCCCGGCGTCACATCTCTTTGGGGCAGCTGCATGAGACTCGGCAAAACCATTGGCACCGTGACGCTCGTCGAACCGCATCCCACGATGCGGGGCGGCGTGCTGAAGCTTGTCGTGCCGCTCGCCGCTTCCGACCTCGCCCGTGGCGACGGAGCGGCGGAGCCACTGGTGGCCTGGGACGACCTCGGTGCCGGCGACGGCCAGCTCGTCGCCTTCAGCGAGGGGGGCGAGGCGGCGCAGCCCTTCCGCCCCGACGACAAACCGGTTGACGCCTACATCGCCGCGGTGATCGACCGGCTTGATCTGGCGGCAGCACCGCCATAACCCGCACCACCCGCCCGGCAGAAATCCTCCAATCGCCAATCCGACCTGAACCCAAAAAGTGGGCAAGAATCACTACAGTCGATCTGTTTTCACGAAGGAGTAGCAGGAACACCATGACCACGGTCAGCACCAGCACCAAGTCCCTCTCCCAACTCAAGGAAGAGATCTGCGACATCGGCCGTCGCATCTACAACAAGGGCTTCGCGGCCGGCAACGACGGCAATATCTCGTTTCGGCTCAACGACAAGGAAGTGCTCTGCACGCCGACGATGATCTCCAAGGGCTTCATGAAGCCCTCCGACCTGTGCATCGTTGACATGGACGGCAATCAGCTCGCCGGCCAGCGGAAGCGGTCAAGTGAGATTCTCCTTCATCTCACGATCATGAGGGAGCGGTCTGACGTCAATAGCGTGGTGCACTGCCATCCGCCGCATGCCACGGCCTTCGCGGTCGCCCGGGAGCCGATCCCGCAGTGTGTGCTGCCCGAGGTGGAGGTGTTTCTCGGTGATGTGCCGATCACCCGCTACGAGACGCCCGGCGGCCAGAAGTTTGCCGACACGGTGAAGCCGTTCGTGCAGAAGTCCAACGTCGTCATCCTCGCGAATCACGGCACCGTGAGCTTCGGGGAGACGGTCGAAAAAGCCTACTGGTGGACTGAAATTCTCGACGCCTACTGTCGGATTCTCATGCTCGCCAAGGATCTCGGCCGGGTCACCTACCTGACAAAGCAGGAGACGAAGGAGTTGCTCGACCTCAAGGCAAAGTGGGGCTACACCGACCCCCGGCTCGAAACTGGCATGGAGAATTGTGACATCTGTGCCAACGACGTGTTTCGCTCGAGCTGGGGCACGACCGGCGTTTGACGCCCCGCCTCCGATGGGCGCCGATCCGGAGACTGCCTCGCGGGCGACGATCCCGGCCACCCTCGATCAGGAGGCACTCGTAAAAATCGTCACGGAACAGGTCTGCAAGCAACTTGGAATCACAGCGGCGTGATGGCGACAGGTTGAAGCCTGTTCTCCCTTGGAGGCTCATCAATGAAGGTTGGAATTATCGGTGGTGGTGGAATCGTCGGTTCGTCGGCGGGGTTCGCCCTGCAGTTGGCCGGCATCGTGCACGAGATCGTGATCGTGGATGCCAATGCCGACCTGGCTGACGGCCAGGCCCTCGATATGCTCCATGGCACGGCAGCGATCGCCGACCAGTCGATTTACGCCGGCGGCTACGATCACCTCGCCGATGCCGACCTGATTTGCATCACGGCTGGCCTGCGGCGGAAGCCCGACGAAAGCCGACTCGCGCTGATCAACCGCAATGTTGAACTGTTCAAGACGATTCTGGGTTCGATTCAAGCGGCCGGCATGAGGCCCGATACCACGATTCTTGTGGTGAGCAATCCGGTCGACATCCTCACCTATCTGGCTGAAAAAGTGCTGGGCCTGCCCAAGGGCCGCGTGATCGGCCTCGGCACGCTACTCGACACGCTCCGCTTCCGCAGTCTGCTGGCGATGAATCTCAAGGCTCCGGCCACGCAGCTCGACGCGATGATCATCGGGGAGCATGGCGACAGCATGGTGCCGGTCTGGTCGAGTGCCTCGATTGCCGGCCTGCCACTGGAGAAATGGCCGGGCTTCACCTTAAAATTGGGCGAAGACATCTTCCAACGGGCCAAGACCTCGGGCGCTGAAATGATCAAGAAGAAGACCGGCGCCGGCTTTGCTGTCGGTGTGTCGATCGCCGAAGTGATTCATGCGATCGCGCTCGATGCAAAAAGGGTGCTTCCGGTGTCGACTGTGTTGACGGGAGCCTACGGTCTCCGCGACGTCAGCATCTCCGTGCCGACGGTGATCGGCCGGGCAGGCGCCGAGAAGATCATCGAACTTGAACTGTGGCCCAAGGAAATGCAGGGCCTCAAACGCAGCGGCGGTGTGCTGCAAGACACGCTCCGACAGGTACTTTAAACTACCCGCGGTCGATCAGTTCGCCTCCACGCCTGCCTGGATCAGGCGGGCAGACCTTTGCTATAATTCGTCGCCCCAGGATGTCTGCGTCGGCCCAACGCCCAGCTGGAGAGTGATGAGTGATGATATGGACCGCGCAAGCGCCCTTTGCAGGCAGGGCTCGGCTCATCGCGTTCCGTTTTGCGCTGGGACTGGCGTTCCTCGTTGTTCCCCGGCTCGTTCTCCTGTCGGCGGACGCCGTTGATCCATCGCTCCTCAAAAACCGTGCCGACGCCGATCTCCTAGCTGATCGGCCGCTCGCAGTGTGGAGATTTGCGGACCACGCTCCCGCGAAGCAGTCGGTGGCTGAGCGGTTTGCAGGATCTGCCACGCCCCACCAGCCGAATGACAGTGGGGCGGGCAGACTCGATGTCGGGGAGCGGCCTGATGCACCAGAGCGACTACCGACAGCGACAAGTGGAACGGTCATCCTCACCGAGCCTGGCCCCCGGCCGCCACGCCATCCTGGCTTTGCGAATGAAAATGTGGCCGCCCTTTTCAGTGGTGAGCGATCCTATCTTCGACTGTCGGCTGAAACACCGCGATTCGATGAGTTCCAATTTTCGGCTGGCGATTCAATCACGCTCGAGGCGTGGGTAAACCCGCTCGGTATCGCAGACGGTCAGCAGGTTTACATCGTCGGCAAGGGCCGCACCGGGCGGCCTGGCTTTACCAAGGAAAACCAAAACTGGTCGCTCAGGCTGGCTGCCCGTGGAGGCCTTGCCCGCCCAAGTTTCTTGTTTCGTGTAGTCGTTGATCAGGTCGATTCCGCACAGCATTTCCACCGCTGGATCGCCAGCGAAGGATTTGAGCCGGGGACCGGCTGGCACCATGTGGCCATCAGTTACACCTTCGGCGAAAAAGATTCATTGCGTGGCTATCTCGATGGGCGACCGGTCGAAGGCACATGGGATCTCGGCGGGGCAACGGCAGCGACACCCGTGGTCGACGATGACGAGGTCTGGGTTGGATCATCAATGGGGGGAAGCCATGCTAGCACGTTTCCGGGGCTCCTCGACAACGTCGCAATCCATCGTCGTGTGATTCCGCCCGATCGTATCGCGGACCGCTGGCAGGTCGATGAATTGGTGCCGGCCTTCCTCCCGATAGAACTCGCCCCCGTGCCGGACGGTGTCGTGCTCTACGAACTGATCGAAGGCATACCAGACGTCAACGGTTGGGGGTTCGCGCCACGGGAATCCGTCGAGTCGTTCACCCGCCCTGCCTTTGCCCTCACCGCACTGCCGCAGCGTTACAGTGCCGCCGGATTGCGGGACGACCGCCGACTGCCGCTCATCCTGCGGGCCCGGGGCCGAGTCATGATTCCCCCGGGGCCGCAGCGAATCTGGGTGCGAACGCGTGGGGAGGCCCGGGTGCTCTTGGATGGCGAACAAGTGGCCACATTAAAAGCCCCCGGCCAACGGACCGACGGTCATGACCCAATGTTCGTGCCCGATCGCTCAGGACCCCCCGGTGTGCGATACGTACAGCCCGGTGACCAGCAGACCATCATCGATGTCGAAGGTGACGATCGGGAGCATCTGCTCCATGTTGAGGTCAAGGTCGGTCACCGCGGGCGACGCCCAGAACTTGGGGAGTTCTCTGTGAGTATCGGCCCTCCCGATACCGTGCCAACGGTCATTTGCCTCGATGCCAAAGCCGCCCCAACACCGCTCACCGACACAGGTTGGCTCCTGCTTGCGAACCGGCTTGCCGCCGAGAACGATTCAGCCAACACGGCGACTCGTCGGGCGCGGGCCGCAACCCAGGCTGCCGCCTGGGAACAACGGCGGG
>JAQBZA010000322.1 GCA_027622795.1 Planctomycetota bacterium
GGCCGTCATCGTCAACGACATGAGCGAGGTCAACATCGACGCCCAGCTCGTCGCCGGCCCGCTGGCGGCCCCTGCCGCGGCGGCCCGCCTCAGCCGCACCGAGGAAAAACTCGTGGAGTTTTCCAACGGCTGCATCTGCTGCACGCTCCGCGAGGATCTGCTCGAGGAGGTGGCGCGGCTCGCCCGTGAACGCCGCTTCGACTACCTGCTTGTGGAGAGCACGGGCATCTCGGAGCCGCTGCCGGTCGCCGAGACATTTACGTTTACCGATGAGCAAGGAGAAAGCCTCTCGGCGCTGGCCCGCCTCGACACGCTCGTGACCGTGGTCGATGCGGTGAATTTTCTCAGGGACTACTGCTCGCGGGATGAACTCCGCGATCGTGGCATCGGCCTTGATGAAAACGACACGCGGGATCTGGTGCAGCTACTCGTCGATCAGGTCGAGTTCGCCAACGTGATCGTCATCAACAAGGCCGATCTGGTCACCGCCGAGGACCTCGGCTACCTCGAGGCGATTCTACGCAAGCTCAATCCGACCGCACGGTTTGTCCGCGGCGTCCATGGGCGGGTCGCTCCCACGGAACTGCTCGGCACCCAGCTCTTCGACATGCAGCATGCTGCCAGTCATCCAGGATGGCTGGCTGAGGCCCCCGGCACCCACACGCCCGAAACCGAGGAGTATGGAATTTCGAGTCAGGTTTTCCTGGCCCGGCGGCCGCTCCATCCGCAGCGGTTTTGGGATCTGATCACGGGGCCATACTTCAAGGGCGTGATTCGCTCCAAGGGATTCGTCTGGCTGGCCACGCGGCATGATTGGGCCGGTGTCTGGTCGAGCGCAGGAGTGGTGTCGAGCCTGCAGCCGGGGGGAACCTGGCTGGCCTCCGCACCGGAAGAGGAATGGCCGGAGGAACTCGACCGGGCCGAGATCGACGAAATCTGGGAGGAGCCATGGGGCGACCGGCGGCAGGAGATGGTGGTGATCGGTGCCGGCATGCATCCTTCGCTGCTGGATGAGCTCCACCTCTGCTGCCTGACTGACGACGAAATGGCCCTTGGGCCCGACGGCTGGCTCGATTTCGAGGATCCCTTTCCGGCGTGGCGGATCGCGCTGGATGACGCCGACGACACGATCGTCGACGACGCCGATCGGCCATGACGAACCATTAAAGCGCATCAAGCCTACGTGTATCGCCGGCTCGGGGGCGGCAAAAGTCGCCGCTGCGCGGTCTTTCAGATTCTCGCGGGCGAGGATACGCCCCATGCTCGTCGAGCGTTCGCCGACCCCCGAGCCTACCTTTTCTGGATTGCCGCATTGTCGCTACAGCTAACCTAGGTTCGCTCTCGTGGGGGGATTTTCAGCAATCGCTTGCCGCAGCCCCGATTTCTTGCACAGAATATGTTTATGCAATACATTTGCAGAACAGGCAGCGGGAACATGGCATGCACAGCATCGGCACCTGGCTCGAGCGACTCTTCACGCACGACTTCTTCCCGGGCGTGAACCCCTGGGTTTATTGGGTGAAGCGGCCGATCTTCACGCTGCTCATCGCACTTGCAATCGCCCTGGTCTGCTCGATCTTTGTCAGCCCGGTCGCCCTCATCTCCTGTGCGGCCATCGTGGCAGTCATCCTGCTGGGCTACGCATGGCCGCAGGTCACCGCCCGCGGCCTCGCGGCCCGGCTGCGGTTTCTCGAGCGCCGGATAACCGAGGGCGAAACGGCCCATGCGATCGTGGCCGTCCGCAACGATTGGCCGTGGCCGGTCTGGGGCGTGACTGTGGAAGTCGATCTCGGCGGTGCGGAACCGGCGGCGGTGGCGCTGGCGAAGGTGGCCGGCTGGTCAACCGTGGAATTCACCTGGCCGTGTATGGCTGAATGCCGCGGTCATTACCCCCGCCAGCCGCCACGGCTCGCGACGAGCTTTCCCTTTGGGCTCACCAGCGCCGCCCGCGATGCCGTGATCGAGCGGCCGCTTCTGGTGTGGCCGCAGATCATTGCCCTCGACACACTGGCCGACGCGGCTGAGACCCGGCCGGCTGAGGATCTCTTCTCCGAGAATCGCATCGGCGATTCGGGCGACATGCTCGGCACGCGGCCGTTTCGCAATGGTGATTCGCTCCGGCGGGTCCATTGGGCCTGCACGGCGCGACTGGGCACGATGATCGTCTGCGAGCGGCAGGCGGCGGTGCTCTCGGCCGTGCGGGTGGTGTTTGACTCCGATCCCGCAGTGCACTCCGGCTCCGGCCCCACGAGCACGCTCGAGCAGTCGATTCGCCTCGCCGCAAGCATCTGCGCGGCCTACCAGCAGGCCAACGCGATGGTGGAATGCTGCTTCGGCCACGAATCGCTCCGCATCGCTTCCGGTGGGCCGGGGCTGACCCGGTTTCTCGACGCGGTCGCCGGCTTTCAGGCCTGTGCCCACGACCACGACGACTGTCAGCACACACACCCGGCCAAGGCCTGCCGCCGGATCCATCATGGGAATTGCGGCGTGTTTCAGGTGACGATCACCACCCGCCGCGGGCTCCGGCTGCGGACCGAGCATCGGCATGTGCACGGCGACCAGCTCTGGCTCGTGATCGACGATGGTGACGCGGCGCCGCCGGTGTCTCATCTGGCCGGCCGCGTGGTGATGGTCGGCTCAGCAACCGCGCCGCTTCCCTCCTTCCGCCGCACCTGGAGGCACCTCTGTCATGCCGGCTGAATGCCATCTCAATGGGCGGGCGGGAAACCGCTGGCTGACGATCGTGCTGGCCGGCCTGGCCTGCAGCGCCGTCGAGGTGGCGGTGCGGGGGCTGCACGGACCGGTCGATATGCGGTCGTTCGCCGCCGGCGTCGCCGCCATCACAGGGATCGTGGTCACGATGGGCGAGCTGCTGCGACGGACGTGGCCCACGCTCGGCGACACGCCCCGGAGTCGACTGGCGTGGGTGGGGGGCTTCGTGGCCGTCGCGGTTGCGGTCGAGATGGTCGTGCGGGGGATTCTGGGTGACCCGCTCCTGCTTGACGGGTTTCTTTTGATCGCGTTGCGAGATGTCGTGATTGCCCTGATGGTCGTGGCGCATCACGCCGCCGCCCGGCCCGCCTGCGTCGGATTTGCCACATTCCTGGTGGTCTTCGCCTCGGCCAGCGCTCATGCCATCTGGGCGCAGGGCTTCGTGGTCGCCTTTGCGGTGATCGGTGTCGGCTGGCTGGTGGGAACGCACTGGGAAGCGCTCGAGCAGCGGCTCGAAGCCTCGTCGCGGCAGTCGTTGCCCCGGCGGTGGCTGCTCGCGTTGCCGCTGGGGTTGCTGGGGGCTTTGCTGATCGTGCCCGTCTCGGCCCGGCAGATCCGCCAGGCCGACGGCTTCATGCCGACGTCGGGCGGGCAGCGGGACGCTTCTGCAGCCGCGACGAGTGGTGTGGGCGACGGCGATGCCCTCGTGGCCGGCCTCGACAACATCCGGAGCTTTGCCCCGATTGAAAACGCTCCCTTCATGACCTCGCACGAGCCGTCGCTCTACGATCTCTTCGACGACACTTACAACGAGCCGGTGAAGAAGACGAAGACCGAGCGGGCGATTTCGCTGGCCAACCAGGATCGCGTCCGCCCGGAGGATCACTCGATGGCGACATCGCGGCGGCCGGGGCGGGAGTTTTCCACCGTCCGGCGGCCGGGAGAGCCATCCCGCCGCCGCATCGCCGACCTCGATTCGCGGGCGATCCTGCAGGTGAAGGGGCGGGTGCCGGCGCATCTCAAACTGGAGAGCTTCGATCGCTACGACGGCGTGACCTGGCAGCCGGAAGAAATCGCCTCCCGGCACGGCGATTTCTCGCTGAAGACCATCGGCGAGCGAACGTGGGCGGTGGTCGCACCGGGCGTCGACGTCGAGATCGATGGGGCTCCGGAGGTGCATGCCCTGCGGATCATCCGCCTCGACACGAATCGCATCCCGGCTCCCGAACGGCTGACAGCGGTTCATATCGATCACCTCGACCGCACCGATCTGTTCCAGTGGGCCCAGCCGGGCATCCTGAGGATGGATCGCGAAAAACTCCCGGAGCTGCTCACCGTGCATGTGCAGTCGCAGCCGGTCGATCCCTGGCGGCTGACCGACTCGTTTCCGCGATTCCAAGGAGGGCCCGAGACCTGCCGGGAATGTGGCGACGATCCACAGTCGCAGGCGGTGAAGACGCTGGCGGAATCGTGGGTGGCGGGCCTGCCGCGGGGCTGGCGACAGATCGAGCAGGTCGTCAGGCGGATTCGCGAGGAATACACCCTGGATCCGGCCGCCCGGGTCAGCCCCGGCTGCAC
>JAQBZA010000323.1 GCA_027622795.1 Planctomycetota bacterium
GCGGTGGTGGTGGACAGGCCGTCGGCGGCATTGCGATCGACGCCCAGGGTGTTCTGCGAACACACATCCTTGCCGACCCGTTGCTCGCAGGCCGGCGCCGTGAGGCGGTCATCGGCCTCGACGGTGATCTCCGGAGTCGTGTCCCAGTCAGATACGTCGCTCTGTCACGACTTGAGCGAGAGGTTGCGGCCGCGGCTGCTGGCCATGGCATCCCCGACGAAATGCAAAAGCTCGCCGGCCTCACAAAGGTGCAATATGTGTTTGTGTATCCGGGCACCGATACCGAGCCGGGTGAGATCGTGATTGCCGGGCCGGCCGAGCCATGGATGATGGACGTGACCGGACGCATTGTGGGCGTGGAGACGGGAGCCCCAACGTTGCTGCTCGAAGATCTGGCAGCCGCGATTCGGTGTTTTGCGCCGGGGCAGCCGTCGCACCACGCCATTGGCTGCTCGATTGATCCGACGCAAGAAGGTCTTGCAGCCTTGCAGGACTTCATGCGTCGGGTGGGACGTGTCAACCCGAGGAGTGATGTGGTCGGGCTGGTAAGCGGTATGCAGCAGGCGCTGGGTATGCAAACGGTGCGGGTCAACGGTGTCTCACCAGCAACCCACTTCGCGCAGGTGATGGTTGAAGCCGACTATCGTATGAAATTGATTGGAATCGGGCTGGAACCGCCGCCGGTGAAGATGAGTACCTGGGTGCAACTGGCAAGTTCACAGTCGGTGGCCGCCAACGCGCTGCAGCGGTGGTATTTCGTGCCCGACTACCAGTGCGTGCGAGTGAGTGAAGACGATCTGGCGATTGAACTGGTGGGGCAGGGCGTGAAACTGGTTGGGGCAGACGAGGTTGTCCTCCCCGACGGCCGGCGGATGTCGGCTGACCGCGCCAATCAGGCGAGTAAACTATTCACCACCGCCTTCACAAAAAAATATCCCGAGATCGCCGCCCGGAGCCCGGTCTATGCACAGTTGCGGTCGCTGATCGACCTCACGGTGCTGGCGGCATGGCTTCAGGAGTTTGATGGTTACGGGAAGGCGGGCTGGGGTGCAGAAACGCTGCGCGACGAGGCCGCCTTTCCCATCGAGACGCTGCAGCCGATCGCTCAGGTGGAGACAGCGATCAATGCTGTCTGGCGTGGGCCACGTCTGATCACACCCATCGGCGGTGGCGTGACGATCCAGGCTGCGACGGCGGTTGAGCCGCCAAACCTGCTGATGGATGAAAAAGGAGACGTGGCGAAGGCCCACGCTGCCGTGAAACTGCCCGCAGATCGCTGGTGGTGGTGAGCCTATGCTGGACTGAGGTCCCCCTACTTCTCCACTGGCACGACGAGCACACTGGCGTGGGCGTGCGTAAGCACGGCCTCTGAGGTGCTGCCCAGCAGCCAGCGGGTGAGCGGATCGGTGGGGGTGCGACCCGTGATGATCATGTCGATGCCGTCCTGCTTGGCTCGCTCGAGAATCTTGTCGCCTGGATTGCCCTCAGCCACAATCGGAGCGTGGCCGCGAAACACCTCGGGCAAGTGCTGCTGAAAGGCGGCGAGTTGGTCGCCGAGCGCCGCCACTTCATCGTTGTGTTCCTGTTTCCAGGCAGCGGCGATGGCCGCGGTGTCCGGATCCCGCACGCGATTCTCAAGCCACGAGGGTAATGGCCCGGCCAGCATGGATTCGGTTACGCCGATCACATTGGCATCGGTTTCGACGGGCCAGTGGAGGCTGCCGGCTGTCTTCGTGAGGGCCACGGCGCTTGCTGGATGATGGCAGGCCAGCACCTTGAGGCCTGCGCCATCCGTTGGCGGCGTGCGGACGACGAGCACCGGTAGGTGGGCGCCATGCACCACCGCTCGCGACACGCTGCCGAGCAGGAGCCGTTCGATTGAGCCGTGGCCGCGGGCGCCGACAACGATGAGATCGGCCTTCCAGCCCGAGGCCGACTCAAGAATGCCGACAGCGGCCAGTTTTGAGGAGCAGATCAGTTCTGGCTCCTGAGCGAGCCCGCTCGGCAGCAGACCGCACGCTTCCTCGAAGAGGGCCGCAGCGGCACCGTCGATAATCTTGCGGCTCTTGCCGAAGAGCCGGCGTTCCAACTCCATCGGCGAAAAGTAGATTGCCACCTTGTCGCGGGCAGGATCAATGAGCCGGGCGGCGAGCCGCACGGCGTCGAGTGAGGCGTGGGATCCGTCAACACCAATCAGGATTTTCATCGCGGGAGCCTCCGAAGGAGTGGAGCGGTATCTTACCGAGCAAGGCAGAACACGGTCAGCCGACCCAGAGTTTTGCCGGGGCACCCGGCACTTCGCGGGCCAGCCGTGGTACCGCGTAACCGGGGAGCTGTCCTCGGAGTGCTTCATGCAGGCGGCGGGCCGTTTCCTCGTCGACCTCGAAATGAGCCGTACCACGGACGCGGTCAAGCAGATGGAGGTAGTAGGGCACCACGCCAAGATCGACCAGCCGCTCGGAGAGCGCCGCGAGCACTGGCACGCAATCGTTGACACCGGCGAGCAAGACGGCCTGATTGAGTAGAATTGCTCCGGTCTGTCGCAGCCGGCCGAGGGCCTCGGCCACCGTGGCGTCTAGTTCGTGAGCATGGTTGGCGTGGACGACGATCGTCACCGTGAGACGCGTCACCGCCAGGAGATTGACAAGGTCATCGGTCACCCGCTCAGGCAGCACGATCGGCAGCCGGGAATGAATCCGGAGGCGACGAATGTGGGGGATCGTTGCCAGTTGATCGACGATGCTCCGCAGGCGATCGTCGACCACCAGCAAAGGATCACCGCCGGAGAGGATCACCTCGTGCAGCGAGGGATCAGCGGCGATGGCTGCGAGGCCCGCTTCGGTGCCGGTCGTGGTGACGCCGCTCGCAGCATAGGGAAACTCACGGCGGAAGCAGTAGCGGCAGTTGATCGCGCAGCCCCCGGTCAACAGCAGAAGACAGCGGCCGGCATATTTGTGCACGAGGCTTGGTGCGGCGAGGGCGGTGGCCTCATCGAGCGGATCGGCGGAGAAGCCGGCCACGGTCTCCTGCTCCTGCGGCTGTGGCAAGACCTGCAGCAGGAGCGGGTCGCGGGGGTCGCCCTTGCGCATGCGGGCGAGGAAGCCGCGGGGCACGAGCAGCGGAAACGAGCTGGTCGCGGCACGAGCGGCAGCCGCGATGGTGGGGTCGAGATCGAGTGCCGCGCAGAGTGCCTCGGGCGAGCGAATCGCTGCGGCCAGTTCCCGCTGCCAGCGAGCGATTGGGGCGGAGATGTCGTGGGCGTGGGGCGTGACGGGCATCGGTGGGCCGGAGCGGACGTTGACAGACCGCGGCAATGCAGCCACGCTGGTCAGCCTGCAAGATACGGGCGGAGCCCCGCGAAGGAAAACGAGATTCACGAGAGGAGCGACGAACAGCCGTGCCAGCCTACAACACGAGCGAATTCAAAAAGGGGCTCAAGGTCCAGATCGATGGTGACCCCTACATCATGATCGAGTGCAATTTCGTGAAGCCCGGCAAGGGGCAGGCGCTCTACAAGTGCAAGCTGCGAAATCTGCTGCGGGGCACGGTGCTCGACCGCACCTACAAGAGTGGAGATTCGCTCGACGCGGCCGACATCGCCACGATCGACGCCCAGTTTCTCTACAAGCAAAACGATCAGTTTGTATTCATGGACAACGCCAACTACGAGCAATACGAGCTGTCGGCCGAGCAGGTGGACGATGCCTGGAAGTGGCTCAAGGAGGGCACGGTCTGCTCGATGCTGCTCTACAATGGCAACCCGATCTCGATGGAACCGCCCAATCAGATGGTGCTCAAGGTGGAGTATGCCGAACCGGCCGTTCGCGGCAATACGGCGACCAACCTCACGAAGCCGGTGAAATTGGAGACCGGAGCGGAGGTGATGGTGCCGGCGTTTATCGAGCAGGGTGAGACGATCAAGGTCGATACACGCACTGGGGATTATTTGGAGCGGGTGAAGGAATAGCGGCAGACTTCACCTGTCTCACTTCTGTCTGGCCACAAACGCTGCGTAATCCTTTGGCGTGTCGATGCCACGGGTGGCGTGGTCAATCGCTCCGGCCACGATCGGGATGCCCGCCTCGATCGCCCGTAATTGCTCAAGGCTCTCGAGCGCGGCCAAGCGTGACTCCGGCAGGTTGTCCCATGCTTCGAGCACTTCGCGGCGGTAGGCGTAGAGCCCGATGTGCTGCCAGTAGAGTGGGGGTGATGCCGCGATCAGGTCGTCGGTCCAATCGCGGGCCGCAGGCACAGCAGCGCGGCTGAAGGTGAGCGCCCGCCAAGCACCGGGA
>JAQBZA010000324.1 GCA_027622795.1 Planctomycetota bacterium
CTCCTCCAAGGTCCGAAGACGACGCAGCTCGGCGATGCCGAGTCCCGCGAACCGCTTCTTCCATCTGTAAAAAGTCTGCTCGCTGATGCCGAGCTTCCGGATAACCTCGGCCACCGATGTGCCCGACTCGGCCTGCCTCAAAGCGAACGCGATCTGCTCTTCCGAAAAGTTCTTCTTTCCCATCCAAAAAACCCACCCTTTCTGGTGATGCCAAGGTCAAAAACCTAACAGCCCGGATGGATCAAGAAACGGGGAGGACGTCACCTGACGAAGCGGCCTGCCGCCGGGCGAGTCCACGAAGCGATTGCTCCGACTCATGCACATCTGCGAATAGCGGCGGCCGGACTTGAACCGGCGACACCCGGCTTATGAAGCCGGTGCTCTAACCAACTGAGCTACGCCGCCCTGATGCAGGAAATATACCTCGCGAACCGCGCTGCGTCAGGAGGCACGTTCCCGTGGCCGGTCAGACGCTGTTCTCGCATGGGTCGGCACGGCCCTCGCGCTGGTCCTGCACCCGCCACGCGGGCACCAGACCGGAGGTGCCCCGTGGCACCGGTTCCCAGCCATACCGTGACCGGAACGTGTGGTAGGCCGGCGCCGGTCATCGGGAAATACGGTGTGGTCCGGGGGCACGGGCTGTTCGCACCGTCGCAGCGTCACGTCGATCCACCTCGTCAGGAATCGTATTGAGCGGCCGCTGCATCTCCAACCGCTCGATTGCACGGGGGGCCAAGCCGCCTTGAGCGGCTCATCGAGATAGCGGTCGCGGCGATCATGATCTTCACCATACTCGCTCACTCATTCAGTCCGCGTCGGTGCGAGCAGGATCACCGCCCGCTTGCCGTCGGTGAAGTAGGGGTCGCCGGTGAGGTTGTGCCGCGGGGCATCGGCTCGGCAGGCCCCCACGCCCCCCACGTAGCCGGCGGCCCGCACGCGGCCGGCTGCGGAAAGATCTTCGATGCAGTAATCCCGCGATTCATCGACATCGGGATCGATCCGGTGGGTGGTGAGATTCCAAGCCCGCGTCGTGAACCGCACGCCGATGTCGCGGCTGATCTGACCGACCCATACGGGCTTTGCCTCGAAGGCCAGCGGCGTGAGCCACAGCCGCAGGTGGATCCGCTCGTTGATCGAACCGCGGGTGCGCTGCAGGGCGATATCCTGATCGCGGCCGAAGAGATGGAGTGGGCTGACCGGTGAATACCGGTAGTTGGATCCAAGCAGAAACGCCTTTACCGTTTTCCAGCAGGTAGCAAGCGAAATTGTCTCGCTCTCATCCCAGCGGGCCGCAAAGGCGCCCAGCAGAGTCTCAAACTCACCAATCACCACCAGATTGGCTGGATCACCCGTGCGGGTGCCGGCCGCGTTGGTGGTGGCGGCGGGCATCGCTTCCAGGCGGGCCACGAGATCGTCGGCCGTGCAGGGTTCGACCTCATGCGAGGGACGTAAGGCCGAGAAGTCGCGGTCGAGGTAGTCAGCGGCGATGCCGGGCACCGGCACCGTAAACACAAGATCAACGGGCGCGTCGGCCTGATCGCCGGCGGAGGCAGGCATGACCAGGCGGGCGATACTGGCCTGTAGTGGCTCCAGCGGCACGAGCCGCACATGCACCACCTTCGTGCCGAGATCGACGGTGGTAAACACAAATCCTTCCGCCGTGGTCCCCGGCGGCACGGGCACAAGCCGGAAGCCCCGCTGGCGAAAGGCAGTGTCCATCCGGTGATTCGCCAGCCAGGCAGTGAACAACTTGAGTGGCGCGAAGAGGAGCAGTGGGAAGAACAGCCAGCCCAAGGCCCCAAACGCAGACAGGCGACGCGTGATCGAGAAGTGGTTGACGGCTGCCGCCTCGAGCGGCGTGAAGTAGCGGGGGTCGATCGTGACGGCCTGCAGCCGTAGGGCTTGCGTCGAGCGATTTTCGATTCGGAGAAAGACGGGCTGGATGCCGCGGCGGCCGACGTTGATGCCAAACACCCGCCGCGTCTCTGCCGGGGTGAGTACGGCCACCGTGACCCGAGCCCGGGCGTCTTCCTGCGTTACCGCCCGGTCGAGGAAGCCGGTAAACCCGCTGTCGGGTGTGTAAGGAGTGGTGACCAGATCCCAGAGGCGATCCCAGAGGCGGCGGAGGAGCATGGCGTTCAGGGCGCTGGTGATGCGGGACTCAGCCAGGGAATCCGGCTGGTTGTTGAGCAGAGTCTGCCGCACATGTGCTGTGGCGCCCACACCGCGAAAAAAAGCGGCCCGGGAATCGCTCCCCGGGCCGCTGCGTGAATTACCCGCTTGCGAGGGTTCAGTCGACCAAGTTGCAAGAAGCCTCGACAACCGCCTTGATCTTGTCATCGGTCAGGCCGCCCTTGGCGAAGGCATGGTTGGCCTTCACTTCACCCCCCTTGTAGCAGACGACGGTGACGTCAGCATCGGGAGCGATCTTGAAGTCAGGCGGGCCATTTTCAGCATGCTCAGGCACGACAAAGGCGATCCGCTTGAGGCCATGCTTGGCGGCGAAATCGGTGGCAGCCTTTTTCAGGCTCTCGGCATCAGTGCCGATCATGTTGACGAAGCTGGTGAGCTTCTCAGACTGATGCTCCTCGACCTCTTCCTCGATCTTCTTGAGGAGCTTGGCGAGCTTCTCGTCGGCCGAGCGGGCAAACACCATCACCACCGGTCGCTGACCCATCTTGCAGCGGTAGCACAGTGTTCGACCGTTGTCGACGCCGTCATCGGGATTGCCCGTCACCTTGGTCACCGTGAAGGCGCCCACCATCTCGCCTGCCTGCGGGCCGCTCGTCACATCGGCTGAGGCCATCGAGGAAAACCCGATCATGATCATCGCCATCATCACAACACTTGCTAAACGCATGGAAGAAACTCCTCAAAGTATGCCGCGCAACTCGACCGCGAGGTTGGTCACACGATTGACTGTCTGTTGCGGCCGCCGCACCTCACGACGACCACGCGATCCTTGCGACCATGATGCTATCGCAGGTACGATTCCGCCGGCAAACGTTTTCCGGGATTCTGTTTCGTTTTCGTGAAAGGATGTGGTTTCATGGCTACCGCAAGCCCTCTGCAGCCGGCTCAAAGGCCGCAGATTCGCCAAACGCAGCTTTTCATCGACGGCCAGTGGACTCCGGCGAAAAGCGGCAAAACCTTTACGACGGTCAATCCAGCGACGGAAGACGTGATTGCCCAAGTGGCCGAGGGAGACGCCGCCGATGTCGAGGCGGCTGTGGATGCCGCGCGGCGGGCCTTTGACGACGGGCCCTGGCCGCGGATAGACGCTCGCGAGCGGGGCCGGCTGATGCTCCGGCTCTGTGACCTGATCGAGGAGGAGATCGATGAACTGGCGGCGCTCGAGGCTCTCGACAACGGCAAGCCGGTGAGTGACGCCCGGCATGGCGACATCCCGTTGGCGCTCGACGCGCTGCGGTATTACGCCGGCTGGGCCGACAAGATTCACGGCCAGACGATTCCCATCAACGGCAACTACTTCTGCTACACCCGCCGTGAGCCGGTGGGCGTGGCCGGGCAGATCATCCCCTGGAACTTTCCCATCCTGATGGTGGCGTGGAAGTGGGGGCCGGCCTTGGCGGCGGGCTGCACGATCGTGATGAAGCCGGCCGAACAGACGCCGCTTACCTGCCTGCGGCTGGCCCGGCTCGCTCAGAAGGCCGGCATCCCCGATGGCGTGATCAACGTGGTGCCCGGCTTCGGGCCGACGGCTGGTGCGGCGATCGTGAAGCACCCCGGCATCGACAAGGTGGCCTTCACCGGCTCCGGCGAGACGGCGCAGATCATCATGCGACAGGCCGCCGACAGCCTGAAGCGGCTGACGTTTGAACTCGGCGGCAAGAGCCCCAACATCGTGTTTGCCGATGCCGATCTCGACGCGGCGGCGGTCGGTGCGCATGTCGGCATCTATCTCAACCAGGGGCAGTGCTGTTGCGCGGGTTCGCGGCTGTTTGTCGAAGATGCCATCCATGGCGACTTCGTCGAGCGGGTCGTGGCGATGAGCCGGCAGCGGAAGGTGGGCGATCCGTTCGATCCCGCCACGCAACAGGGGCCGCAGGTCGACAAGGCCCAGTTCGACAAGATCATGGGCTACATCGAAGCTGGCAAACAGGCTGGCGCGACCTGCGCCACCGGTGGCAAGCGGGTGGGCGATCGTGGCTTCTTCATCGAGCCGACGGTGTTTACCAATGTCACCGACGAGATGGCGATCGCCCGCGAGGAGATCTTCGGGCCGGTGCTGTCGGTGCTGAAGTTTTCCGACGCCGACGAACTCGTGCGG